>JANQRM010000428.1 GCA_028284565.1 Anaerolineae bacterium
GCACTGCCAATGCCTGTACCAAGTGTGAGCAACATGACGACTCCATCACGCCCTTTTCCATTCCCAAAGCGCATTTCGGCGACTCCAGCGGCATCGGCATCATTTAATGCAACGATCTCAAGCCCTGTTTTCTTCTTGAAGAGCTTCTCTATATCTGTATCAACCCATTCGTCATCGACATTGGCGGCACTTTTGGCGACTCCTTTTTTCATGATGGCGGGGAAGGTCACGCCGATTGCGCCTTCATAATCGAAGTGGTCAACAATTTCTTGAATGACATCGGCAACGGCTTTGGGTTTGGAGGGTTGAGGGGTGGGGATACGGTGACGATCACTAGCGAATTCTCCCTTTTGAATATCGACCAATGCACCTTTAATGCCGGAGCCACCAATATCAATACCTAATACACTCATTGTTCGTACCGTTTCTGTGTCAAATCATCTGAAAACTTATTGTAACGAACTCCCTGCTTACTTCACAAAAAACAGGCGAAAGATGTGATGGCGATGCTTGCAGTTGCAAGGGTTTCTTCGTAAAATATAGGTACTGTTGCATGTCCAAACCCGAAGGAGGGTTTTGTGTCTGTTTATAAGATTATCGTTACGGGACCCTTCAATTCTGGTAAGACAGAATTTGTCAAAACCATTTCCGATATTCCGGTTGTCACTACTGAAAAAAATATCACCACAGAGGACCGTGGTATCAAAGCGGAAACGACGGTTGCGATGGACTTTGGGCGTGTGCAAATCAACGACAATACCTTACACCTCTTTGGCACTCCCGGACAGACACGGTTCAACTTCATGTGGGATATTCTCTCGAATGAGATGGATGGCTTTATCGTTCTTGTGGATGCTACGGATGTCCCATCATTCCCCGAAGCGGCAGAACTCATTGAGCAATTTTCTGAGATGGTTGATGTTCCGTATCTAGTGGTGTCCAATAAGACGGATTTGGATGGAGCGGCGAGTTTGAATGAAGTCCGTCGTGGGACACAAGCGGGGATGGATGTAACGGTGATGCCCTGTGTTGCGCTCCAAAAAACGAGTGTTCGCCAAGTTCTGCTCCAGATGACGGCGATTTTGGAAGACAAATCAGGGGAGTAATTCGTTGTTAGTTATTGGTTTTTAGTTCATTGCTTTTTGAATGGGTTACTCGATTCAAAAACGACCTAAATACTGCTGTTTGTTTATATCATTTTCGCTAACACTTTTGTGTTTTTGTAACCTCCGACTTCAGACAATCCAACCTGATAATCCACTAACAAAACTCCTATGCCCCTCTTATAGAATTCATATCCTCGTCTGACATGCTTCTGACAGATAATTCCTATGCTGTAAGTAAACAATTCAATATCATGAGGTGAGAAGAACGAAATGAGTAAAATCGTTGGAATTGACTTAGGTACTACGAATTCTGTCGTCGCTGTCTATGAAGGTGGCGAAGGCACAGTAATCGCCAACGCAGAAGGCAACCGAACCACGCCTTCGATTGTGGCATTCAATAAAAACAATGAACGATTGGTAGGTCAGCCCGCTAAGCGTCAAGCGGTTGTAAATCCAGAGAACACCGTTTTCTCCGTCAAACGCTTGATGGGGCAGACTCTGGCTGATGTGAAAGATGAAGCTGAACGCCTGCCATATGAAGTGGTTTCAGGTTCAACAGGTGATGCACGGGTAAAAATCTCGGCGACAGGTCGGGAATATTCCCCACAAGAAATTAGTGCAATGATTTTGACGAAGCTCAAGAAGGATGCTGAAGCCTATCTGGGTGAAGACGTGACGAAAGCAGTTATCACTGTTCCAGCTTACTTCAATGATAGTCAACGTCAAGCGACGAAGGATGCTGGTAAAATTGCTGGGCTGGATGTATTGCGGATTATCAATGAGCCAACTGCCGCATCACTCGCTTATGGCTTGGACAAGAAAGATAACGAAATCATCCTTGTGTTTGACTTGGGTGGTGGGACGTTTGATGTCTCTGTCCTCGAAGTGGGTGATGGCGTTGTCGAAGTACGCTCGACTAGCGGTGATACGCATCTGGGTGGTGATGATTGGGATGCCCTGATCGTCGATTGGA
>JANQRM010000469.1 GCA_028284565.1 Anaerolineae bacterium
CTGGAAGCTCTGTAGGGTACTCACATGGAGCATCAGACGGTCTGCTTCGACTTGATTGATGAGATTCAACAATTCAACATCGGCGGCTGGAATGGGTGCGCTACCTACGCCGGGAACCCCTGTGGGACCGCCCCCCGGTGCATAACCCAAGGTAGGTGCGGGGGTATTGGTGGCACGGGGAACCAAAGTCGGTGGGGCATTACTCGCGCCCAAATTACAAGCAATGGTCCCGACCAAAATCCAAATGATAATGAGGGGTGTACGGTAGGTTGACAGCGATGATTTCATGGTGTGTATTTTAACATAACCCAATGGGTTTCAGGGAGTTAGAGCCTTCATATCGTGGGGCAAGCGTCTCTTAATCGTCAACTGTCCAATCGACGAAGCACTCAATGTCTCCAACTTCACCGACAGCCCGCCCAACCGTCTCGCAGGTCATTAAGAGCGTTTCATCCAAAAAGATATCGAAGCTGGTGTCATCGCGTGAATTGGCAACCCAAAAGTGCGCGGTGGTGTTCAAAGTCGTGTTTGTTTGTTCGATTTCACAGCCCCATTCATCGGGCACATCGGCATTGCCTGTCCGTACGACGATACAAGCTCCGGGAGCAATCGTTCCACCGGGAATATCTGCCCCGTCAAAGTCGCCTTCGCCTTCATCATCTAATCCCACGAGAGTTAGCGTGTCAATAATCAGGGGTGCGCCTGTCGTGTTGCGAATGGTGAAGACTTCAGGATTGTAGAGCAGAATCGCGCTGAAATCACCAATGGGTGTGACAGTTGGCGTTGGTGTCGGCGTATCGGTTGGCGTGCGTGTGGGCGATGGCGTATTGGTAACCGTCAGTGACGGGGTAATGCTGGGTGTGTAGGTCTTGGTCGGAGTCGGGGTTTTGCTGGGAGTTGCCGTGTGGGTGTCGGTAATGGTCGGTGTGAGTGTGGGTGTATTCGTGCGGGTGGGCGTATTGGTTGCTGTAGATTCGTCGGTTGGCGACTCAGTGGGGTCTTCGGTTTCATCCACAATGACCCCGTTGGAATCATTGGTTGAATCAGGAGTTGATTCTGTCGATTCAGACTCGGGTGTCTCAGTGACTTCGTCGGTTGCATCTGCAATGACAAGCGCATCGCCAGTTGGTGTACTCGGTGGGGACGCGCCTCCACTACCCAGCACAATGGCTCCGCCGACAATGATAACAACCAATAATAGACCTGCGGCTAGTAGGACGCTGGGATTCGATGAGGTTTCTCTATCTTTGGGTTTGGCTTTGGATTTTTCGTCGGGGTCGGTTTTGGGCTTGGGCGCGCGGATGACACTATCGCTGACCTCTGGCTTGACGAGGGGCGTGAGCAACATCTCATCATCGGAGAGGGTATCGCCACCTGTCGATTGGAAGATGAGTGTGGATGTGCCTTCATCCTCGACTGGTGTGGGGGTGCGTTGTTTGGCTTCTTCGAGTGCTTCTCGAATTTCGGTATCTTTGAGTGCTGGTGTTGGTGGTAATTCGGCGGTGGCTTTTTGCGCTTTGGTATCGGGTTTGACATCGCCGGATTCGTCAATCTTGAGGAATTCGATTTTGGTGTCTTTATAGGCTTGCTTGAGCGCAGTGATGAATTCGGTGGCCGTTTTGTGACGTAGTGTCGGTTCTTTTTCGAGGGCTTTGAGGATTTCAGTTTCGATGGGTTTGGGCAAGGAAGAGTTGTGCTGAGAAGGCGGAGTCGGTTTTTCGGTGATGTGGCTGATTGCCATTTCCATCGGAGTCTGCCCTTTGAAGAGCATCCGCTTCGTCACCAATTCGTACATGATGACACCCAAGGAATAGACATCGCTCTGTGGCACTGCCGCTTGGGAGTCTGTTGCTTGTTCGGGTGAAATATAGCGCGGTGTTCCAAACGCTGTACCGAGTGACTTATCGACAGAAGCCCATAAGACCAAGCCGAAGTCGGTCAACCATGCGCGTCCGCTTTCGTCGATGAGAATGTTGGACGGTTTGACATCCCGATGGACAATGCCCTGTGAATGCGAATAATCGAGAGCTTGTGCCACCTGCTCCAATATGTCGAGGGCAACGCTCATATCGACATCTTTGCCAGAGCGATGATAGCCATTAATGACATCGGAAAAATCGCGCCCCTCGACAAAGCGCATGGCGATGAAATAGAGGTCTTCGTGTTCACCAAATTGATAGATAGGAATGATGTGCGGATGTTCAAGGTTGGCTATGGCTTTGGCTTCACGTTTGAAGCGTTCGGTCAGCGAGGCATCATCGGCGGCAATATCGGGGGTTAGCACTTTGATGGCGGCACGACGGTCTAGGGCTTCATCCACACCAATATATAGGTAGGACATGCCCCCTGTGGCTAATTTCTCGACGATTTTGTAGTCACCCAGCTTTTTGCCGACCAGATTGTGCTTGTCTGCCACGCGGTCTTCCTCCCTCACCGCCCGTTCTTTAACCTGTTGTATTGTAACTTAGTTTGCCCAAAAGTGACCCGCCATAACAATGCAGTAATGAATTTGTTCACATACTGCAAGATCGCAGAATTTTGTAGGGGTTAATTGTGCCGTTTGGAACAAACTCTGTCAACCGATGTAGCTATATCTAAACAAAACGGCTGACTCGTTGTGAATCAGCCATCTTCATGCAATAAACGTGACGGTACTTAGTCGCCGATGAGACCCAATTGCTGGGCTTGTTCCCAATCTAACGTACCTTGTGTACCACCATCTTCGATTTGCAGGTTATCCAAGTCATCGAAAAGGCTGGTATCAATCTCATCGTCACCGCCTAAGAGACCGAGCAAATCATCAAAGTCGTCTTCCCCAATGGCTTCCATTTGTGGCAAGTTGGAAACGACTTCGGCTTCTGCTTCTTCGGCTTGTGCCGTATCCCCATTGCCATCAAAGGATGCGCGGTCCAATTCGATGAGTTCAGGCTCTTCGACCACTGCTGTTGTCTTGCGAGCATCCGACTTACGACGGACTTCTTCTTTGGGTTGTTGCGGTGCTTGGATGAGCCATGCTTCTGCCCCCAAGATAGCAATCAAATCCTCAACCGCGCGCCGTCCATAGCGATTGACACTTCCAAATTGCCGATTCCCACTCTCACCATCAAAAACGACGGAAATGAAATGGTGTAGTCCTACTGAAAGCACAAAGACATCATGATCTGCACCATCGTAAAAGTTGAGGGCAGATGAATTGCCTCCTACAATGTCGCGGACTTGAATGTTGGATTGCATACTGGGCAAAAGGGTACGAGTCAACTCGTCCCGATCCAAATAACCGACTGCACCACTTTCTAGTACAACTTCACCGGAACGACTGGATAAAATAATCGCCATCGCACCTAAATCGGAAAGTAGGGTGTCTATGACGGTTTGGGCATTGTCGGCATTAATTTGAGGCACAGGTCCAAAATCAATGACGGACGAGCCACCATCGCCACCACCACTTGATTTCAACATGGCTTCTTTGATGTCTTCGCCATCTAAGCCAGCTTTTACCACACGCAAGAATTGGGCGGGGTCAAAAGTGCGTTGGAGATAGGCGAAAGGTGTGTTTTCGAGGGTTTCCTCATCCATTTCAGGGTCATCTTCATGTGCGAGAATGAGAATGGCTGTCTCTTCGGATTCGCGTTTGATATGTGCCGCGAGTTCCCAACCTTTCATGGATGGATCGGGTTCCCATGCAGTGACCACTAAATTGTAGGGAATAATTTTGACTTCTTCGATGGCTTCTTCTGCACCGGGCATGTCAACCTGTGCAACACGGCGGTCTAATAGGTCAACGGCCCCGCGAATGACTTGTGGGATAATATCGGTGGGGTCTACAGTTAAGATGCGTGGCAATGCGCCCATATAATCACTTCCAAACGTCTAACAAACGATTAGCGACCTTCATTATACTGCAAAATAGCAGACAAGTAGGCTTAATTTTAGAGTCTTTTACATCATTGGCAATTTTGACAGGTGAATTGTAAGTTAATTGTCAATTGCGTCCCCCGGATGATGGAAAAATACACCCAATACACAACGTCCTAAACGCAATTCATCTCCATCGCGCAGAATCCGCCCTTCATTGGGGAGCAAGCGTTGCCCATTGATAAATGTGCCATTCGCACTCCCTAAATCAGCAACGAGTATCTGCTCTTCATCGGGGTCAAAATTGACCGCCAGATGCAAGCGCGAGACCCCCGTATCTGCACCAAAATCCCCCAAGTCAATATCGGGCATCATGGCATTATTGCCAGTATCCCGACCAATCACTGGATTATGAGGGTGATGTTGTGGTGAGAGTTCAAAACGGATATTGGTATCCCGAGCGACTAAAACCATGATGGATTCTGCGCTGAAATGATCAGATTTCGAGAGACCGCCTGTGATGTTCTTGAATTGCTTCGTGGCATAGGGTTCGTTGATACCTTCCAGAAGATGCCCACAGTTGCGACAAAAGACGTCCACCTCTCTGCTTCGCGTGTCACAATTGTTACAACTCAGCCAAATCATGTCATCATCAGCCGGGGGAGCCACCGCTTCAAAGGGCGCATCCTGTTGATGTAATGGGGATTCTGATGGTCGGGCTAAAGGTTTAATCGGGCTGACAGTTTCTTTCGCCGTCGAGACTTCCATTTCGCCATTTTCCCACTTCTTGATCATCGTCGAGAGATGTTTCTTATCGAGACTATCAATGGGCTGGACATAACTCCGCAATGCTCTTAAGACGGTTTTGGAGTCTGCACCATTCATCCTCATATCGACATATTCATCGAAAATATCATAAACAATGGACATCCTGTACCCCCTTTTGGACTTAACTCTACGACTTATTTCTATTTTAAGACGAACTTGTCATAAGAATCCTTAAGACATCATTATTGTGAAAAAAAGCACAGACAGTCTTGATGGTTTTCTGTACAATAAGCCCTCTTCGTTCATTTGGTGGAAGTAAGTCGGATGATCCAAATTACCTATGCTCCTTCCCAACAAAATCTTGCTGAGCGCATTCAAGGCGATTTGACAGACCAGCAGTTAGACATCAAGCGACCAGTCCTGATTGTCTTGGTGTCGGCAGATATCGATGAGAATCAAGAAATCCATGAAACCATCCGCAATGCCAAGCGCAATGGGCAACAGATTCTACTTGTCACAACAGACTCAACTCCAATTCCAAATTCAATTAGCTATATCAAGGCTCTCGATTTCAGTACAGGTTATGATGGCGATGCCTTGCGGACTCGTCTCGCCGAGTTGCATCAAGACTATCCAGACAAAAGCATAGCCAATCGTCGCGCGTTGATTGTTGCACTCATTGTGGTTGGTGGGATGTTCGTCCTCAGTATCTTGGCAATTGGCGGTGGATTGATTGCCTTCCCAGAAGAGGAATACAATCAAGAGGCAACCGAACAAGCTTTAGCCATACAGAATCAGATAATTGGGACATTGGAGTATCTGCAACCACGAAGCACCGCCGATGCTCAAAACTTCCCAGCGACTTTAGAAGCTATTCCGACACTCGCTCCTTTCTTAGAGATGACCGCTACTGCTAGTTCGGGAGACCGTGATGAGTAATGCGCCCCTTGCACCTGAAGATGTACTCGTCATTGGTGCAGGTCCAGCTGGTATCGCCAGTGCCTTTTGCTTAGAACAAGCGGGTATCTCGTACAAGGTCGTTGACCAAGCCGACATCATTGCCTCGACATGGGCAAGTCTTTATCCCTCGTTACAACTCAATACTTCGCGTTGGTTCTCGAAGATGCATGGCAAGCCCTTTCCTTTACACTATGGCATCTTCCCATCAGGACGACAGTATCACGCTTATTTGAGTGAGTTTGTGTCGGAGCATGATTTCAATTTTGAATTTGGTGTCGAGGTGAAATGGGTTGCGCCAGAAAACAGCTTGTGGCGAGTCGAAAGTAGCGCAGGAAATGCCTTGTATAAAGCGATCATCTCCGCAACGGGTGTGTTCAATAATCCTATTACCCCGACTATTGAGGGCATGGATGATTTTACTGGAGAATGTTATCACGCGCATGATTTCAAGCATCCCTCACAAGTCGCTGGAAAGCGGGTGATGGTCGTCGGAAATGGTCCTAGCGGAGTGGATATTTCGATTGCCAGTGCCGAAATGGCGCAGTTGCCGACGATGATTGCCATTCGCAGTGGGGTGGATATGCGTCCGCGCTATCCCTATGGCTTGCCCAAGCATCTGTGGATGATGATTGGTGAGCATCTCCCCAAAGCATGGTGTGAGCGTCTGTTGACGACGGTCGGCGCGCAACGCTATGAGCAAGAACGTTATGGTTTGTATCGCTCACCGCATGGCAATAGCTCAGCCGTTCCCTATCGCGGTCCAGAATTGCTCCATGCCATTCGAGATGGCAAAGTGATTCCGACACCTGCGCCGATACGCTTCTTTGATGACCATGTGGAATTGCAAGATGGACAAAAGGTCGCGGTGGATGTCGTCATCTTTGCGACAGGGTATGTTCCCGTATTGCATCGTTATCTTGATATTGAGATGCAATACAATACCGAGCCACTGCCCCCACAATCGGCTTGTGAATGGGAGATTGGTCCGAATGGCATTCGTGGCTGGCCCCTGCGTGATACCAGCACACACCCCAATGGTCGGCAGGTGTTGGGGCATCCAGGTTTGTTTTTAGTGGGAACCTTCTATAAGGGTAAAGGTGCGATGTACAACTTCAATGTCGAGGCTGAGATTGCGACAAGACAGATTGAGGCGTATCTGACTACTCTGCCAAAATAAAAAGGCGGACATCTGTCCACCCTTAATCATCAATGAATGACGCACTATTTCACCAATTTCGGATCAAAAGCATCCCGCAGACCATCGCCAATTATATAAAGGCACAGGACGGTTACAGAAATGAGAATACCCGGCGCAAAGATGAGATGCGGTCCTTTTTGAATATAGACCAAGCTCTTGCTCAGCATACTGCCCCACGAGGTATCAGGTGGTTTAATCCCCAAGCCCAAGAAACTCAAGGCGGATTCAGTGAGGATTAGCACACCGATTGCGCCCATCAAGCTAATCACCAACAGCGAGAAGACATTGGGGACGATGTGGACAAACATCACCCGCAAGTCGCTCGCGCCCATGGATTTGGCGGCGATGACATAATCCCGTTCTTTGAGGGAATAGGTCTCACCCCGTACCAGACGCGCTGTGCCTGTCCATGTGATGAAGCCAAAGACGAGGACGAGTGTTAAAGGACCCGGTGAGAGCAGAGCCGCCACAATGAGCAAGAGGAAAAGGGCAGGTATGGAATTGAGTGTCGTAATCGCCCAGATGATGAAATCGTCAACGATGCCCCCATAGTAACCTGCGAGTACACCGACGATAATACCAATGGTTAAAGATAAAGCCGCGCCAATACTGGCTATCCCTAGTGACACTTGCCCACCATATAGGAGACGAGTGAGTTGGTCACGACCCAAATCATCCGTACCTAGAATATGCCCTTCACTGAAAGCTGGAGCATAGTTGTTACTCAGGTTCTGTTCCCGGTAATCAATTCCGAGAATATTGTTAGAGATGAAAGGCGCAAAGAGAGACAAGAGTGCCAAAACACCAACAACAGCCATCGCAAACAGCGTCAACTTGTCACGCATCAAATTCTCAAAACCACGTCGCCAAGTCGATTTACTGACAAAATTCTTATCTTCAAAACGGACGACATCGTTGGTTGTGCTTGCTTGTGCCATGCTATGCCTCCTAGAAACGCACACGCGGGTCGAATGCCGCGTACATAATGTCTGCTAATAAATAGCCAATGATGGTGATCACGGAGTAAATCACAACAGATGCCATGACCACGGGATAATCTTGGCTGGTGATCGATTGAAGCAACAAGAAGCCCACCCCGGGCCAGTTAAATATCCGTTCAATGATGACTGAACCACCCAAGAGTGCGACGAAAGACGGACCTAAGAAGGTCGCAAGGGGGATAATGGCATTGCGCGCCCCATGCCGTACCCAAACGCTACGACGAGCTAAGCCCTTTGCCTGTGCTGTGCGGATATAATCGCTATTAATCGTATCGAGCATTGAAGCCCGCATAAACCGCGACCAACCCGCAATCGCACCTAATGCCAATGGGATGGTCGGTAATACGAGGTATTCAAGTCGTGCATACAACGGGGGACATCCCCCGCGTGTCGGCGCACAACGATAACCAAAGGGGAAGATGTCAAGTAAAGGTGGACCCAGTATCAAAATCAATAAGAAACCGAGCCAAAAATCAGGAATGGCGGTTCCGATGACGGCAAGCACCCGCGAGCCACTATCAAATAACCCACCCCGCTTGATTGCCGCAACGACACCAACAGTAAGCCCGATGGACAAACCCACAACCAAAACAGAGATATTCAATTCAATCGTAGCGGGGAGTCGCTCGCCAATCAATTCTAAGGGATTCCGTCGCCATGAGAATGATTTACCGAAATCACCTCGCAAAATCCCATAGTTATCGCCGGGTGGCAGAGGTTCCAGTTCACCATCAGCATTTTCGCTATAGAGATCGACAAAGAAGACGGCTTGGTCGGCAAGACCATCACCATCATTATCCCAGCGCATCCAATCATCACCTGTTAGCCAGCGCAGATATTGGATGGTCCATGGAGCATCAACACCGAGAATTTTGGCTTGGCGTTCCCGTTCTTCAGGTTTCATTTGTGGATTGAAAAAGAGCGTAGAAACGGGATCACCCGGAGCCAGCACCATGATCATGTAGGTGAGCAGGGTAATCCCAAACAACGTCGGGATCGACTGTATGACCCGACGAATAATATACTTGGTCATCGTGGACCATCCTTCAACACAACCTTACCTTCATAAAAATGTCTTCAGAAAAGATGTTTTTCTGAACGTCTTGCCATTCTGTAACTTGAGATATTTGTCACAAATTACTATTTTGTGGTGGGCGCTTACTGCTGTACTCCCTTACAAAAATTAAAAAAGCTCAGTTATCTCAAGTTTGATTAAGTCCATTTATAGACCGTTTACAAAAAAGCTGTAGTGCCAGATAAGTCCGGCACTACAGACTAATTTCAATTGGTTATTGACTTAACCTATTCACTGTCGAGGGCAATATCCCAACCATCTTCATCCCAAGTCCGTGAGAAGGGTGTTGGATTCCAATTTTCGAGACCCGGAACCGCACCCGTCAGAGACTTGCTGACAGAGATGTAGTAGTAGGGAGGATCGTCGAAGAGGATTTGTTGTACTTGTAGATACAAGTCACGTCGTTCGTCGATATCACAGCCCGGAACTGCTCCAGCGGCATCATTGAGCTCAATGAGTTCGGGATTGTAGTAGGAGGTGAAGTTGAAGCCAGCCCCAACAAGATCGACTTCTGGGTAATAGAAACCAGAGATATCAGGATTCACTGGCAAACCAAGACTCCAACCCAAAACCGTCAAATCAAAGGATTGACCGAGCAATTCCGGAATGTAAGCACTACTCCAGTCGAGCGCGTTCACGGTGACATCAAAGCCAACTTTAGCCAATTCCGCTTGGAAGAATTCGGCGATTTGAGAACGGGCTTCATTACCTTCATTGTAGTTGATACCGACACTGAGTGTGCTTCCTTCAAAGCTTTCGTCAACTTGTGTGGCATAGAGGCAACCTTGGCATACGCGTGGGGTGCTTTCATCACCATCATCATCAACCCAGCCTGCTTCATCTAGTAGCGCGCGGGCGGCATCAAGGTCGTAAGTGTACTGCAGGTCTTCATTAAATACCCAAGAAGTCGGGATCGTGTGTGTAGCAACGGGAACCGCATTGCCATCTTTGATGCCTTCAATAATGTCATCCTGTGGGACAGCATGGGTAACGGCACGCCGCACTAATACATCACCAAAAACTGGATGGGGAACTTGTTCGATGATATTGCCATCTTCATCCAAACCATCGAGTGGGTTGGCAGGATCAGCACTGTTCATCGCCACATAGTCAAAACCGTTTCCGGTAAATTCAAAGAATTGGAAATCGGAGAATTCGTCGGTGCGGAATTCGTTTTGACGTTCCAATGGAATGCCAAAGATGGTTAATTCTTGCGCTTTGAACATTTCCGTGGCGACGTTCGTATCGCCAGTTGAGAGCAGGACCCATTCGCTGGGGCTGACATAGCCGAGAACCGTATCGGGGAAGGCTTGGTCAGAGAGCATACTGGTGCGTTGACCGGGTTCAATTTCTAAGGATTGCCAGGGACCCCAAGTGACTTCGGGGATTGCACGTAGGTCTTCATCCATCGCCGCGAGGTTGTCACCAAAGAGTTCTTCCCAAATATGAGATGGAACAGGCGTTGCATCATTGACATCACTGAAGGAAATGCAGTCGGCTTGATCAAAGACGACCTCAACTGTGAAGTCATCCAGTGCTTCCACACTGAGAATATGTCCACCTGCTGGTGTACCATCAGCTAGCTCAACAAACATGCCCGTCCGTGGAGAGCTGGTCTCACCTGATTGGATGGCATTTGCCGCCCAAATGTAATCGTGTGCGGTGATTTGAGTCCCATCATTCCAGAAGGCATCTTCCCGCAAGAAGACGGTCAGAATCGTACCTGTTTCGTCATACTCCCAACCTGTTGCCAAACCTTGCGCAACATTGGGTTCCTCCAAACCGGTTTGTGGGTTAATAGCAATGATCGATGGATAAAGACGATCATAGATGCTACTAGACGTGGTGTCATTGCCGAGGAGGGGATTAAAGGTGCGAGGGTCATCGCCAATATTGGATTGGAAGATGATTCCGCCTTCGCCCGCTCCGCCCTCTTCTTGGGCAAAGACAGTTGCGGTAAGGGTCGTGAGCAAGGCAAATACCAGCACCAACCCTACCAATCGAGAAAGGTGTTTCATGTGACTCTCCTTATATGTAACAAGATATTTTGTGAAAAACTCAACTCTTTATCTCTCTTGCGGAAGACAAAAAGCTAAGGCGTACGATGCTGATCATTATCCGTAAACTAATGCTCATTTCATCGTACAAGTTGTATAAAGATTATACAGCGGGGCAAGTATAACATACCTCGCTAAGCGAAAACAAACTTTTGCCTAAGTCCAATTTGAGTTTCTAATCGAAAGCTAAGCTTGCGTTTTGCTGATGAAAATAATCTTAGTGTTGACAATTTGCCAATAAGGGTCAGAGCGGTTCAAACACTCTGCATCTCCCCTGTTTCCAATTTACAGAATTTTGTGCATAATGACGAGGTTAAAACGCAATACGGAAAAATGAACAGTGTGTAGGGGCGTACAGCTATACGCCCTTACTTTGTTGACTTACGATATGACTGAATAAGTATCTATCAATCTGATATCCTAATTATGGCAGAAAACATCCGCATCATCGGACACACCAGCGTGATACTGGTGGTCAACATGAATCAATTTATCGCTGATACCCGCGAACCCAATAGCCGTCGTCGTTTTGAACGTATTCGTGGGACCGACCGTCTCGCGCGCGTGTTACAACTGGATTGGGCAAACCGTTTCCAGACTATCGACCACTACGCCGATCAGCTTCGCAAGACCACGCCCTTCTTTCGTGCGGACTCGGATGGCGATAGTCCGCAGATGTCCACGGATGAGACCGGCTTTGTCACGGGAATGTTCCGCCACAACATGCTGACGGATTATTCTGCCCCTGAATATTGGCTCAATAAAGACGCTATTCGCTTTGACGCATCCTTGGCGCGCAATTATCAGTTCCGTCGCTTGGTGTTTGACCGCATCTGGAAGCAGTGGGACATCTTCATTCGTCCGACAGTGACAGGCATGTTCGTGGTGCGGATGGCGCGTCATTACGACCGTATGCAAACCCTCACCCGTGTCGCGCGGGATGTACTGGATTTACAACAGTCCTTCGATTTGTTGGGCGCGATGGAGCAGTACCACAAAATTGATAGCGACACCGACTTATCTCCAGAAGAGAAAGCCCAACGTCGTCAGTCTGTGGATGTCTTATTGAACTGGTTACGCATCGACCCACAGTATCCCCCCTCGCCGGGATATATTCCCGTCCAATGGCAACTCGCGCTGGAAGTCTGTCATCGGTTTATTGAGTCGGTTGGTAAAGAGATTGTGCCAGCGAGTCCCGAACCGAATGGTGTGATTCACCTTGACAAAAGCCAACACAATTTTGCCACGCAATTGAACGATCATTATGTCGTCTATCAAATTGATGAACTTATCACCTCGTACTCAAGGGAAAAGCCCTATCGTATTGATGAGCAAAATCCGTGGCATGTCTTCCCGAAGGACATCAAGTTCCAGCATGAGAATATGAAGCGCGCCAAACGAGTCGCCATCAGCAAGGTTCAGCAAGCCCTCGTTAATTTGTTAGAAGGCGCGATGTTGCGTCGGCAGGATACCCAAGTCGCCGATCATGAGTCCTTGCGTTACTTCCCCTCCCATACGCGCAGTGTGTTAGATCGAGTCTTCAACAACGAAATCGCCACATGGGAAGATGAATTGTGCTTGATGACAGCACGCACAACTATTGTCATGCCCTCGCATCGCTCTCGTGAAGCTGAACTTTATGTATCGACTTTGCCGTCCACTGATACGACGAGCGTGATGTATCGAGATTATTGGCAGGCATTTGAGCGTATGGTCGAATTTATCGCCGAGGTACAGGTCTTGGCGCAATTATTAGAACGTGAGAGCTTGATTATCTCGCAAAATCTGGTGGACCGTCTGCGCGATATTCGTTATGGCATGTTGCAAGGACAGATGGACTTAAAACCGCGTGAACTCACTGAGCAAGTTGAGGAAGCGGCGAACTTGGTTCGCTTGGTCGCCATGTGCCAGAGCTTGACGACTCCCCATGTTTGGAGTCGGGCAGAGTATGCGGTGGATAAAGCCGAGTGTTTGCTCAAGGAGATGCAAGTGGCGCGTATCCTTGCTCATGCCGAGCGTAATGTCTCTAGTCTTACGCGCTTTGTCGATCATATTGACGAACTCTATATCGCCGAACAATCGGAGCGCAGTAACCAGAGTACCAACCGCGTCTCGACCCTATTGGGAATCGTCTCCCTGAGTGTGATTCTATTCTCCTTGCCCTCCTTCTGGCGGGATAGTCAAGAGATTGATGATAGCGTCATCACGTCCCAAATCCTTACTACGGAGTTTATCTCAGCCGTCGCTTTAGCCGGGACTGTGTTGGCAATCTTACTCGCAGTGATGTCAATTGGGCTGATCCTCTATATGGCAATTCAACGACGTAGACGACGGAGACACTAGTTCAGTAGCTTACACTATTGCTTGAACGCCAAAATCATAACGGACTTTTGTCAACTCTTCAGATACTTGCCACAGTTTGTCAACATCCTCATCATGAACAGAGGGTGGCATGGGGATTTTGGTCGTGTCGCCTTTCATCCCTTCGCTCGGTCCATAGTAATCGCCGCCTTGAACCGTCGATGCGACACTGGCGTGGAGTTGCGGCAGTGCACCTTCATCCGCTTTTTGCACAATGAAGCTGGATACAAGACGAATCAACCCAAGTACCAGACGATTATTCATCATACCGGATACCAGATTGGTATTTGCTACACCCGGATGCGCCGCCACACTGATAGACGAGACATCGGCTTCTTCAAAACGTTGTTGCAAGCCGAGTGTGAAGAGTAAGTTTGCCAGCTTACTCTGACCATAAGCTCCCCCACGACTATAATCTCGCTCCAACATGAGGTCATCAAAATGGATTTCGCCATTCTCCGCCGCCAAGCTCGATACATTGACTACCCGACTACCCGGCGTCTTAAGCAAGGTGGGAAGCAATTGTCCAGTGAGTGCGAAGTGTCCCAGATGATTCGTCCCTAATTGTAGTACAAAGCCGTCT
>JANQRM010000163.1 GCA_028284565.1 Anaerolineae bacterium
GCCTTTGTATTGAATTGCCATGTATGAAGTTCGATATGCTGAATTTGCAATGACTTCGCTAAACTTTTTGCTTGGTCGATGAGCATTTTGCCATAGCCAAAACCATGATAGGTTGGCTTCACCGAGATTTGGTCAATCAGCAGAATAATTTTTTCGCGTACAAAATAGCTATCAGACATATGCTGAATACGAATTTGCATGTAGCCGACTGCCTCTTCCTCATGCTCAACAATGTAAGTGTAACTTTCCGGGAGAGTCACAATCTGATAAAAGGTCTCACGTGCTTCATCATTGGCAATCGCTGGCTGAAAAATATCAGGACGATTATCATGATGCAGTTGTTGCACATCCAAACACAACTCTACGAGCGTATCCACATCCTCGACTGTTGCTAGCCGAATGGTCATGATTCACCCCCTTCTCGTAACATCCCACCGAGTTTCTGCATCGTCTGAGCAAAGCCGGGAAACGAATCGCCTGCACATTTAGCATCGGTCACAATAGTTTGTTCATCAGCCACCAACCCCGCTACAGTCATGCTCATGGCAACACGGTGGTCATCATGCCCATCCACGACCGAACCCATCAACTTCTGTCGCCCTTTGATACTAAAACCATCATGGTGTTCTTCAATCGCTGCACCTAATTTACGGAGTTCCTGTGCCATCACCGCAATGCGGTCTGTCTCTTTCACTCGGAGTTCTTTTGCGTCGCGGACCACCGTCCTGCCCTCGGCATTGAGTGCGGCAACCATCAACACAGGGAATTCATCAATCATACGGACAACTGTTTCTCCCCCCACAGAAACCCCCTTCAGCTCCGCATAGCGTACACGAATATCGCCTACAGGTTCGCCAGCTTCTGTACCTGTTTCAATCACTGTAATATCTGCGCCCATTTCTATAAGAACGTCTAACAATCCAGTGCGGGTAGGATTGAGATTGACCCCTGTAATCGTAATATCGCTTTCTGACAAAATTGATCCAGCCACCATCAAGAACGCCGCCGAAGAAAAATCTCCCGGCACGGTTATATCCATCGGTTGCAGATATCCATTGGGTGATACCGTTACCATATTGTCCTCAAAAGCCAATTTTGCACCCATTGACTTTAACATGCGCTCGGTATGGTCGCGCGCAGGTCCCGGTTCAATCACACTTGTATCTCCCTCAGCAAACAAACCAGCGAGCAACACCGCACTCTTGACCTGTGCGCTTGCCATCGGCATTTCATACGCCAGCCCCTTTAGTTTTGACGGCTTGAAGGTCATTGGCGCATAGAGATTGTTGCTGTCGATGTTTGCACCCATTTGGATGAGCGGGTCGATAATTCGCTGCATGGGGCGACTTCGGAGTTGCCCACTGCCATCCAACACAGACTCAAACGGTTGCCCTGCCATAATGCCCGCCAACAAGCGAATCCCAGTACCTGCATTGACTAGATTGAGAGGTTCATCTGGTTTTTGTAAATCGCTACCAAGAATCGTTAGCGTATGTTTATCATGACGGTCTACCTTGACTCCCAATGATTGTACTGCTCGCAATGACGCTTCGGTATCACCAGCTGCTAGCCACCCGCGAACTTGCGTCTCTCCCTGCCCTAACATCCCAAACAACACTGCCCGATGCGAAATCGACTTATCACCCGGTACAGAAATCGTCCCTTTTAAGGGTTGTCCGGGACGGATAATCAGTTGATCAGTGTCCATTACTTTGTTGCTCATCGTGCTTTTTCCAATCTAAACGTGCTTGCCGAACAGGTCGTAAAAGTTCTGAGAGTTGCTTATCATCACCCGAAATCAACATCGATTCGAGGAGTGCCAGTTGCATCCGAAATTGAGCCAGAAGTGTGGCAACGGCTTTGGTATTCGTACTTAGAATATCCCCCATCATCGTGACATCACTCCCAGCCAGCCGTGAGGTGTCCCGAAAGCCACCTGCTGCTAAACGCCAATAAGCATCATCTGTTTGCGCTTGATTGGCAACAGTCGCCACCAACGTCGCACTCAAGATATAAGGTAGATGACTAATCCCTGCGACGATTTGGTCATGCCGTTCTGCATCCATTTCAATAGGGATAGCTTGCAAGGCTTCAAGCAAAGATAAGGCACGAATGAGAGTAGCGGGTGTTGTTCGACGTGCTTGCGTCAAAACAAAAGGTCGCCCTTGATAGAGTGTCGCATCGGCTTCTTCAATTCCACTGCTTTCCTTACCCGTCATGGGATGCCCACCAATCGCATTAATCCCAATCGGCAAATTGCCCATCGCTTCCACAATAGCTTGCTTCGTACTCCCAATGTCAACGAGTAAGGTATTCGATCTCAAATAGGAACCAATACGATTCCGCAACATATCCGTAATCACACGCACCGGAGTCGCTAGAATTACCGTCTCTGCCTGATTAACTCCGGAATACAATTCATTCGTTGCACAATCGACCATTCCATGCTCAAGTGCATACTCTCGTACAGACTCATCCAAGTCGATACCCGTGATTTTATCCGCATGATTTCGAAGTGCCAACGCCAAAGAGCCACCCATCAGTCCTAAGCCGACAACAGCTAAATGGCGCGTGTGAAAACTACCTGTGGACATCCCTTATGCCTCTCGTCCGACTGCCTCCGCAATCGCCCGAACTTTCTTCATGGTCTCTGCAAACATGTCTGGAGTCAGACTCTGTTGTCCATCAGAAATCGCTTCTTCTGGCTTAGGATGAACTTCAATAATCAAGCCATCTGCGCCAGCCGCGACTCCCGCCATTGAAAGCGATTCAACATAGTCCCATTTACCCGTCGCATGACTTGGATCAAATACTACAGGGAGGTGTGTCTTTTCTTTCAAAACGGGTATTGCATTAATATCAGATGTATTCCTTGTAGCGGTCTCGAATGTGCGAATGCCCCGTTCACAAAGCATCACGCGCGTATTGCCGTGCGACAACACATACTCAGCCGCCATAAGCAAGTCTTTAATGGTGCTAGACATCCCACGCTTGAGCAAAACCGGATGCTGGCTTTCACCTACCGCATGGAGCAAGGTAAAGTTCTGCATATTTCGCGCGCCAATTTGCAAGACATCAGCATATTGAACCACTAAACCAACTAGATTGGGGTCCATAATCTCGGTCACGACTGGCAAACCTGTGATTTCGCGTGCTTCCGCCAGCCATTGTAGTCCCTTTTCACCATGTCCTTGAAAGCTATAGGGTGAGGTACGCGGTTTGAAAGCACCGCCACGCAAAGCCGTCGCACCCGCTTCCTTAACCGCACAAGCCGTTTCTATGATTTGCTCCCGACTCTCTACCGAGCAAGGTCCTGCAATCACCAAGACCTTATTGCCACCGATTTGACTACCATTTAGTGGGATCAAGGTATTTTTGGGATGCATCATTCGGCTGGCGAGTTTATAAGGCTCTGTCACACGAACAACCTTATCCACACCATCTAAGCTGTTGTAATTATCTTCCCGAAGTGGTGTCGGACTTTCACCAACAACACCAACTATCGTGCGTTCTTCACCTTCCGACAAGTGCGCGCGATAGCCATCTGCCTCAATTCGATTAATCACATCCGCCAATTGCTTGGCTTTTGAGTCAACTTTCATGACAACAATCATTCGTTTTCTCCCTCAACTAACGTCTTTCCCAAATCGGGACGAAGTTTAACAGCATCACGTAAAAATATATGTTGAATTTCACTAAGCGTTTTTTCAGTATTCCAATGGATTAGGATACGAATACAAGATGCTAAGCCGTTTGGTTTATCAATTTCCTGAAAACCCATCAGTGCAGTCTGCGTTAGACCCAAGTTCCGCGCCGCTTTTGCAGGATAATCGGCGGTCAAATCTGGAGTCGACGAAAACAGGATACTTGCAATAGTGCCTTGAATAATGCCATTTGCTTCTATCATCGTTCTAATCAATTCCTCAGTAGCTGACACAATTGCCTCTGACGTATTGTTCTCCACAGTAATGGCTCCGCGCACACCGCGTATCATCATCTTGCACCACCTTGAATTGGCAATAAAAAAGGCGCGGAGCTGGTCACTCTGCGCCTAAATCGTTTCTAAATCTTGTGCGATTAACTGCCTGCGCGCAATGCCCCACCCGTTTCTATGTGGCTACCAAAATAAAAATAGGAGTAGGTGGAACTTGTACGTTGACTCATTTTCAAACAGTCAATAAGGTTAAGCTTGACGCAGAGCTTATCGAGTTTCAAGGTATCTGTCAACTAATTTATCGAATCTTGCTCCTTTTGCCCCAATTTACAGATACTTCGCCCAAGAGCAGTTGGCTAATCTGACTATAGTTCATCCAGTACTTGGCGCATAGCTTGCGATAACATTCGCACAGTTTCTGTCGATTCTTTTCCTGCGCGTACCAATGCACTACCGACAATAAAGCCATCGACCAAGTTATTGATTTGCTTCACATGCTCAGGAGTCCCTATGCCAAACCCCAAAACAAGCGGTTGAGTCGTCTGTTCTCGCAACCGTCCGATGTAATCTTGCAGATAGGACGGTAAGCTATCTCGTGCACCAGTAATCCCAGTCAGCGATACCACATAGATAAAACCCGTTGCTTTCTCCGCTACAAGTTGAATCCGTTTATCGTTACTGGTCGGAGCAAGTAAAAAGATCAACGCTAAATTATGTTTTGCACAAGTATCTGTAAACCAGTGTGCTTCTTCGGGTGGTAAATCAGGAATAATTAACCCATCTGCACCTGCTAACTGTGCGTCATAGACAAATTGCTCTACCCCATAAGCCAACAGTGGATTTACATATCCCATCAACATCATCGGTTGAGTTACCCCACGCTCCCGCAAGATTTTGACAGCTTCAAGACAGTGTTTTACCGTTGTGCCATTTTCGAGCGCAATTTGTGTCGCCGCTTGAACAGTTGGTCCATCGGCAATCGGGTCACTAAACGGAATACCGATTTCAAAGCCGTCCGCCCCAATATCAGCCATTGCTAGTATTGCATCCATGGACTTCTCATAGGTTGGATAACCAATCGGGAAATAAGGCATAAACGCCGAGCGATTTTCTGCTTTCGCTTGTTCAAACATATTTTCAATGGCGGATAAACCAAATACTTGTACAGCTTCGCTCATGTCCGTAACCTTTTAGTTCACATCAAATGCTTGAATGACCGTATCCAAATCCTTATCCCCACGTCCTGACACATTAACTAAAATGACGGAGTCTTTGGGCATAGTCGGCGCAAGTTTGATGACTTCGGCAACGGCATGAGAACTCTCCAACGCCGGAATAATCCCCTCTGATTGACTCAATTGTTGGAAAGCCTCTAAAACTTCTTCATCGGTGGCATAGGTATAATAAGCACGTTCCATTGCCCTCAGATAAGCATGTTCAGGTCCCACAGAAGGATAATCTAATCCAGCCGAGATGCTGTGAGTCTCCAAGATTTGCCCGTCTTGATTCTGCATGACAAACGAGCGCGTCCCATGCAGAACACCAACACGGCTAATATCTAAGTCTGCAAAACGCGCCGCATGTTCGCCACTTTGGATACTATGTCCGCCAGCTTCTACGCCAATGAGTTCCACATCCTCATCATCACGGAAGGCATGGAATAAACCGATTGCATTACTGCCACCTCCTACACAGGCTATGCACACATCCGGCAGTTGCCCCACCTCCACCAACATCTGCTGACGTGCTTCGACACCAATGACACTCTGGAAATCACGGACGATCATTGGGTAGGGATGAGGACCTAGCGCAGAACCCAAGAGATAAAAGGTGGTTTCGACATTTGTCACCCAATCGCGCATCGCCTCGTTGATAGCATCTTTGAGTGTTTTACTGCCACTTTCAACTGGAATAACCTCCGTACCGAGCAACTTCATCCGAAAGACATTCGGTTGTTGCCGGGCAATATCGACACTGCCCATATAGACATGACATTCCAAGCCCAATAGTGCTGTTGCAGTGGCTGTACCCACTCCATGCTGACCTGCACCTGTCTCCGCAATAATGCGTGACTTACCCATGCGCTTTGCCAACAGCCCCTGCCCTAGCGCATTGTTAATCTTGTGCGCGCCCGTATGAGCCAAATCTTCCCGCTTGAGATAGATTTTTGCCCCGCCCAATGCCTCAGTCAGTCGCTTGGCATAAGTAATAGGAGTGGGTCGTCCCGTATAGGTGCGTTGCAAATACGCCAATTCATGATGAAAGTCGGGGTCTTGCATCGCCTCTTGATAAGCGACTTCTAACTCATCCAAAGCTGGAATAATTGTCTCTGGGACAAAGCGTCCACCAAATTCACCATAATAACCGCGTTCATCCGGCACATTTGTCGTTTGCGTTTGAATATAAGTTGTCCCTGTCACAAAATGTCCTTTAGATAAACAGATGCTTTTCGCCGTCTAAGCAACGTTTTGCCAATAAAAATACTTTTAGATAATAATCGTCAATAGTTGGAATAAAATCATTACGAGTTATGCAAATGGAATTCGTTTCAAAGCCAATTGAAGGCACTTCCAAATGATCAATTTCACCCATTAATAAACGGATACCCTCATCTAGTGACAACTGCGCCAAACCTGCGATTTCCTCTTGTTGATAGTCATAACTTTTTAAGGGTTGGTCACAAACATGGAAAAACACATCTGCAAATTCATAATCTCTAATCGCATTGTAAGCCGCGAGTTGAATACGGATTCCCAATGGAATTAAGTCATCAAAATTAACAGTTAAACCCAATTCCTCTTGAATTTCTCGCAAGCCAGCTTTTTCTAAGGACTCTCCTGTTTCATAATGTCCACCGACACTGACATCCAACACATTAGGATAGATGTCCTTATTTGGACTTCGTTTCTGTAGAATGATCCAATCTCTTTTTTCCTCATCTCGAAAAATCACCCAACAATGAAATACTCGATGCCAATCTCCATCGCGATGCACTTCTTCACGAGCTTTTGTGCCAATGACTTTCAGATTCTCATCAACAATATCAAAGATTTCAGCCATGATTCTGCTTAGCTAATTGAACGAATGCGCCAACTTTTTCGGGGTCTTTCTTTCCGGGTACTGACTCCACCCCACTCGCAACATCCACCCCCCACGGTTGAATAGCAGATACGCGCTCAACAATATTCTCTGGATTTAAGCCGCCAGCCAACATTAAACGAGGCACTTCTGCCTTCACCGCTAGGGCAATATCTGTACTCGCTTGGTCACCTGTCCCACCATACAAACTCGGATGATAGGCATCGATTAAAATGCTCGGCACATGGTCATCACTTGAGAAATGGGGACGGAAATATTTCACATCATCCAATGCCATCGCCCGATTCATCGGTTGAATACCTTTGAAGGCTCTTCCACGAAGTTCAGTAATCAACTCATCCGATTCATCCCCACTCAATTGGGCAAAATCCAATCCCACTTTGCCCATAATTCCGGTGATATGACTCTCTGTTGCATTCACAAAAACACCGACTAACACTGGACAATCCTTACCCAGTTCTTCTCGTAATCTATCACAAATCACGAGGGCATCATCTGGCACGATGTAACGTGGACTTTTCACAAAGAAATTCAAGCCGAGCATATCCGCCCCAGCTTGTGCCGACATCAACGCATCCTCATAAGTCGTGACACCACAAATCTTCACTTTGGTCATATTAGCATTCCACATGACGAACTTGTGAACTAAACTCATGGACTGATTGCGCCATATCATCGGACCTGACCAGTGATTCACCCACTAAGACTGCATGTGCGCCCAATTGCCCCATTTTAGATACATCCTCTACATTCCGAATCCCACTTTCCGCTACGACTGTGACATCATTTGGGATATGCTCGGCAAGTCGTGCGGTAGTTTGCAAATCCACCTCAAATGTATTCAAGTTTCGATTATTGATTCCGATGAGTTTGGCATCAATTGCTAATGCACGATCAAGCTCCTCTTCGTTGTGGATTTCGACTAATGGTGTCATTCCGAAGTCGGTTATCTCATCATAGAGATGTTGTAATTGACTATCCGAAAGACAGGCAACAATCAACAGTACCGCATCAGCTGAGATTTGAGTCGCTCTCATGTAGTGAATCTGGAATGAATCAATGATAAAGTCTTTACGCAAGACAGGCACATCGACTGCATTCCGTACTTGCCCAAGATAACTCAACTCGCCCTGAAAGAATTTTTTATCTGTAAGAACTGAAATCGCCGAAGCCCCATTGTTTGCATATGTTGTACCAATCTGAAGGGGGTCGAAGTCCTCTCTCAAAATACCCTTACTTGGTGAGGCTTTCTTCACCTCTGCAACGAGGGCAACTGTCTCTTTACGCAAAGCCCGGATAAAATCACGCGGTTGATATGCCATCTCTGACGATTTTCGCATCACTGTTTTTGCATCGAACATCGCCTTGAGCTGTTCGATTTCGTTCAACTTGTGCGCGAGTATCGTATCGAGAATAGTATCTGTCTGAACAAATTCCTGACTCATGAGGCTAAACTCTGGCTATATTCAATCAATTCATCTAACTTTGCGAGAGCTTTCCCACTATCAATCGTTTCTTTCGCTAAATCAATCCCTGCCTTCATATCATCAACTTTACCGCCTGCAAGAAACGCCGCCCCAGCATTCAGCAAGACAATATCGCGCTTTGCACCATTGGCATCACCACTCAAAATTCCGCGTAAGATTTTAGCATTTGTTGGAGCGTCATCCCCTTTAAGCTCATGGATACTAACACCATTAAATCCCAGTTCAGTCGGGTCAAGTTCATAAGAGTCGATACTGCCATCTTGTTTGAGGAAACTCACTCGATTGGGACCAGTTGTGGTCAACTCATCCAATCCCCCATAACCATTCACCACCATTGCCGACTTCGATCCAAGTGCCTTTAGCACATGCGCTAGTAAATCCGTTAAATCCGCCGCAAACACGCCCATCAATTGACGTTGTGCGCCCGCCGGATTGGTCAAAGGACCTAAGATATTAAAGATGGTGCGAATACCCATCTGACGACGCGGACCAATTGCATGACGCATTGCAGGATGCAATTTCACAGCATACAAAAAGCCAATGCCAATATTGTCCACACATTGCCCAACTTGCTCAGGTGTTAAATCGAGATTCACACCCAACTCTGCCAAGACATCGGCACTACCACACTTGCTCGTTGCCGCCCGATTCCCATGTTTCGCCACCGGAATCCCTGCACCTGCCGCCACAAACGCCACAGTTGTGCTGATATTAAACGTCCCTGATTTATCTCCTCCCGTTCCACAAGTATCGAGCAAATCAGAATTCACAGTTGTGGGGACTTTGTTCGACTTACTCCGCATCGCACGCGCACTCCCAGCGATTTCTTCAGGAGTCTCACCCTTCATCCGCAATGCCATGAGATATGCCCCAATTTGCGCTTCAGTGGCATCCCCACTCATAATTTGTTCCATGACTTCTTCGGCATCATTTTCTTGTAAATGCCCAAAGCGTCCCAATAAATCAATTGCCTTTTGAATATCCATTCCTAATTAATGCCTCGCTTGCTGTTGTTCAATCAAATGTATCAGTTCATCAATCGTTAAAGGTGGTGTTTGCGTATGCACTATCCGATGACAATTCGCACACAACATCACCAAGTCATCCAAGTGGGAAATTGCCTCACCATGAAATTCAGACAAAGCTTTCGTGTGGTGCGCCTCAATGTACTCCTGTCCATAAAAGGCTTCAAAATCAAATCCACATGCCATGCAAAAATACTTCCCATGTTGCTTCTTAAACCGACGTTTCGCTTTATTCACCAATTGACGATTCCGTTGCCGTTGTTCGAGCGTCCGTGTCACTTTATTGCCTTCGGTATAGGCAAAGGCATCTTCTGTAATTTCAATGAAGTCAGCTGTAGGTTCCGGTTTATCTTCGGTGTCATACCAGATTTGCTCAATCAATTTGGCAGTTTTTGGATGCAATTCCCGCAGTGCCCGAAACTGGTTTGCTTCCAGCCGTCCTTCAACAAAGCGCACGTTTTCAGACTTTCCCGCAAACTTCAACTGACTCAGATAGCCTGTCAGATTCACCGCTCGTAGTGATTCCACATGATAACGATTCGCAATCGCATACCAATCTGCCTCATACCATTCAGCATCAGCCACATCTGCCAATTCCTGTGCAATCTCGGTATCACTGACGATGGTTTCCACATGGATTCGTCCCAGCAACCACAGCTCACCCAAATAAACATTCACCAACCACAGCACATCCCCCGGTTGCACTTTAGCGAGTTGTGAACTCGCCACAAAGCGTGCAGATTGTTTGTCCAGATGTTGACGTTCATACGGAGTCAACTTCCAGTACATCAGATAGTGAGCAGTCGTCGCATATCGCATCACAAAAGCCAGTGACTAGACTCGCAGAAAGGTATTTTCTAAGAAGTTCTCAAATAAGCGCATCCCAAAACCTGTTAGGATGCTTTCGGGATGAAATTGTACCCCAATCACAGGGTGAGTTTTATGCCGAACCCCCATTATCTCACCTGCTTCAGTGAATGCGGTAATGGCTAAATTATCCGGCATCGAACTTTCTTCTATCACCAAGCTATGATAGCGAGACGCCTCAAACGGACTTGGCACACCTGTAAATAACGGGTCATGCTTATGGTAGATCATACTCGTCTTTCCGTGCATCAGTCGATCTGCATGCACAATTTTTCCGCCGTAAACCTCACCAATACATTGATTCCCTAAACACACACCGAGTATCGGTTTGGTTTCACCAAACTCACGTATGACATCCATCGAAATCCCAGCATGTTTTGGAAATCCGGGACCGGGGGAAATCACAAGATGAGTTGGGTCAAGTTGGCAAATTTCAGCAAGGGTAATCTGGTCATTCCGAGCCACATGAAGTTCAGCCCCCAATTCCCCCATCTCCTGAACAATGTTGTAGGTGAAGCTGTCGTAATTATCTATCACTAAAATCATATCTAATCCTCATCGGGTTCAATGACGGCTTGGGTTGGCATTCCCTCTAAATGGCTAATATCATTCAGTTCGACGAGTTGCCATGCCTCACCATCATTCTTAATCGTTGTCACTGACATATTGGAGGGATGAAAGGAGTTTGCATCAAATCCATCTACAAGAGATGATAGCATAGTGCGGATAGCTATCGTATGACTCACAATGGCAATAGAATCTGCTCCGCCTCTCGCCAAAATGTCATCAAATACCGCCAATACTCGTTTCTCAACTTCATCTCTCGCTTCTCCACCGGGAATCTGAAAACCATGATTATTAACATGCAAATTTTCAAAATCCTTCGTATACCAATCTCTAATTTCATCCAGAGTCAGCCCTTGCCATTGACCAACATGCCGTTCTCGAAGACGCGCTTCAAAACGGGGTTCGACACCGAGTGCTTTCGCTAAAATGGTCGTCGTTTGCTTAGCACGACTTAAATCACTCGAATATATCAAGCCTACACCAACATTCCGAATAAACTTTGCCAACCGTTTGACTTGCAATTCACCATTCGCATTGAGTGGCACAGCTACCCAGCCTTGTTGCCGACCCAAACGATTCCACTCAGTTTCACCCGGACGAATAAAGATCACACGTTTAACTGGCATCTACATCAATCCCTGTTCTGCATATTCAACAGCGACCAATAAAGCCCTCGCCTTGTTCAAGCACTCTTCATATTCAGAAGTCGGGTCGCTATCTGCCACAATACCAGCTCCTGCTTGAATGTGAATAGTATCTCCTTGCATCAACATCGCCCGAATCGTAATACAAGTATCCATCGACCCATCATAGCTAAAGTAGCCCACTGCCCCGCCATAGGGACCTCGACGAGTGCCTTCCAGTTCTTCGATAATCTCCATCGCCCGCACTTTCGGCGCACCGCTAAGTGTTCCGGCTGGAAAGGTCGCTCGTAGTAAATCGAAGGCGTCCATTCCCTCTCGCAACTGTCCCTCAACTTGGCTGACAATATGCATGACATGCGAATACCGTTCGATATACATCATGTTTGGAACTTTCACCGTGCCATAATCACACACTCGCCCCAAATCATTACGCCCTAAATCCACCAACATCACATGCTCAGCACGTTCTTTCGGGTCATTGATGAGTTCTTCTTCAAGAGCTTGGTCTGCCGCTTCGGTCGAGCCACGTTTCCTTGTACCAGCAATTGGGCGATTGTAGGCAATCCCATCTTCCAATCGCACCATCATCTCTGGCGATGCACCAACAAGTGTTAACTCATCACTAAATTGCAAAAGGAACATATACGGTGAGGGATTCAAGGCACGTAAAGCCCGATAGATTTGCAACGGAGAAGCAGACGTTTGACGTGAGAAACGTTGCGACAACACAATCTGAAACGCATCCCCATCCCGAATATACTCTTTAGCCCGCCGAACATTAACTTCAAAATCCTCTTGTGAGGTGTTCGAGACAAGGTCAGATGCTCTCGCTTTAGTTTCATAAGGAATAGCAGGCAAGGGTTGTCCTAATGTCACTACAATCTGGTCAATCCGACGAATCGCATCATCATAGGCACTATCAGGATTGTCCATGTTATGAGCATTCGCAAGAATAATCAGCTGATGTTTAGCATGGTCAAAAATCACCACTGTGTCTGGCAGCATGAACGCCCCATCTGGCACATCCAAATCTTGCGAGGCGGTAGATGGCAACTTCTCGATAAACCGCACCACATCATACGAGATATATCCCACAGCTCCACCAACCAAACGTGGCAAGCCATCAATCTCAACGGGAGTCACTTTCTCAAATTCGGTTTTAACCACATGCAATGGGTCTTCATCAGGGGCAAGGTCACGGCTGGTTGTTTCACCATCTTGCGTCAGCGTCACGACCCCATCCTTAACCAGCACAATCCCTTTCGGATCAACACCGATGAATGAATAGCGTCCGACTTGCTCGCCACCTTCCACACTCTCCAACAAAAATGCGGGATGCCCTGCTTGTGTCAGCTTCATATACACCGATACAGGCGTTTCTAGGTCAGCCAAGAGCGTGCGATACACAGGCACAAGGTCGCCCTGCTCAAATAACTCATAAATAGCATCGCGTGATGGTTTAATATCAGTACGGATGCGCTTGCTTGCTGTAACCATAAAAATCTCCTTAAAACAAAAAATCCCAACGTCCATCTCAAGGACGAAAGGATACTCTTTCGCGGTGCCACCTTGATTGAGCCATTGCTAGCTCCTCTCAGTCAGTACAGGCAAATTGCCGATACTGTGCGCTATGATAACGGGACGCTCCCGACACCAGCTACTCCACACTTCACCGATGCAACTCCTTGGTCCATTCGACGTTGGCGTATGTACTATCTTCTCAGCTACTGATAGCTCTCTGAACACCGTTTCAACGTGTACTCGTCCAATTCCACGTTTTTATGTGACCTATTCAACTGTTGCGGAACAGATTACCGTCCTTTTCTGCCAATGTCAAGGATTTCTCCCGAAAAATGAATTTTATGGCAAAATAGTGCTATCAAGAATGGCAACAATCACCTATAATTAAAACACACGTTCTATACTCAATTCAACAAAATTGACAGGGAAATTATGCCCCTTACCAACCGCGACATCGCTACAATCTTCCAAAATGTCTCCGACTTACTTGAAATTAAAGGCGAGAATATCCATCGTGTCTTGTCCTATCGCCGCGCCTCGGAGACCATCCGTGAACTCCCCCGCGACATCAACGCCATCGCTAGAGAAGGCACACTCACCGACCTTGACCATATCGGCAAAACCATCGCCGCCAAAATCGAAGAGATTATCGAAACTGAACAACTTGAATTCTTTGAACAACTCAAATCCGAAGTCCCAGAAGGTTTGATTGATATTGTCAACATCAACGGCGTGGGACCCAAAAAGGCAAAATTGTTCTGGGAAGAACTGGACATCACCACCATCGCCCAACTCAAAGAAGCAGGCGAAGCAGGCAAACTCGCCAATCTTCCGCGGATGGGCAAAAAGAGCGAGCAGAAAATCCTAGACGGAATTGAAGCCCTATCACGGCAAACCGGACGCGCCTCCATTGGCACTGCCCTCCCCGCCGCCCAAGCTATCTTGGACAAATTGATGGAACTCCCCGAAGCGATTAAAGGTGAAATGGCAGGCAGTATCCGACGACGACGCGAAACCATTGGTGATGTCGATATTTTAATTGCCAGTGACAACGCTGAACCAATCATGGATACCTTTGTTGGGATGGAAAATGTCGCTCGAGTTCTCGGACATGGACCCACCAAAAGCTCAGTAGAACTATTAAACGGCTTGCAAGTCGATTTGCGCGTCCTCCCCAAAGCTCGTTGGGGAACCTTGCTCAACTACTTTACAGGTAGTCTAGCCCACAACGTCCGCTTGCGAGAAATCGCCCTGAGTCAACAACTAAGTCTCAACGAACAAGCACTGCGACCACTCGACTCAGATGGTAACATCATTGAAGAAGAATCCCAGCATATCCTTTGTGAAACCGAAGCTGAGGTCTATGAACATCTTGGCATGGTCTATATCCCACCCGAACTT
>JANQRM010000478.1 GCA_028284565.1 Anaerolineae bacterium
AATGATTCGCACACCACGCTACAAACTAATCCGTCGATATGTTACTGATGATCCCTCACTATTTTTCGACTTGAAACATGATCCGAGTGAGATGAGCAATCGCTTCAATGATCCCGATTATCAGGCAGAGATCATCCAACTCACGGATGCACTTGAGTCCTATTTTGCGCAGTACCAAGACCCTAACAAAAGTGGCTTACGGGTCAATGAGTTACCTCGCCATAATTTCACTGAAGCTTGGCGCACTCAATAACTCTAAAGACGACAAACAATAATAGCTCCCTAAATGAATAATTTGACAAACTTCAATTTTATTGTATACTGCCTGTATACAGGCGGAATACAGGAGGAGTCAAATCAACACAATTACCTAACCCATCAAACACAAATTATTCGCATCCTTATTTTGATAAGTCACCTTATGCTCGATTCAATTGACCAAATTGAAGATTTTATTCATAAGAATATTGATAACTACACCAACTCCAGCAACTTGCTGAGTGATGTAGCGTATGAGTGCTTGAAAGACGCGATCCTCAGTGTTGATGTTCATTCTGGAGACCCGCTTTCTGAACCCCGTTTATCCAATGCACTCGGAATCAGCCGAACTCCTGTCCGCACAGCAATTCAACAACTCGTTCAAGATGGTCTACTTCAATTGATTCCCGGACGGGCCGTTGTGATTGCTTCCCGTTCTATCAAACAAGTACTAGATGCTCAAGAGGTGCGTCGCCTCTTAGAACCAGAGGTCTGTCGCTTGGTCGCGGGGAAATTACCGCCTGTACTCGTCACTGAATTCAAAGACATCACACAGCAATTGTTAGCCGCCGCGCAACAGACTGACCGAGCGACATGGATGCGAGTAGATGTACGTTGGCATGAAATATTGTGCCAGAACTGCCCGAATGAATTGATGGGGCAAATGGTTTTACAAGCAAAAAATCATATGCATAAGCAAGGGGTGGGAGAACAAGTTTCTGATGCTTACTTGTTATCGGGTACAGAAGAGCATGTGGCAATTGCTGAAGCGATTGTGGAGGGAGATGGTGCGTTGGCGGGGAATTTGATGTTGCAACATCTTGAAGGGATGCGAAAACATCTATTCCCGCACGACACATAAACCAATCCCACAATGGAAGTATATGTATAAATAGCGTCTGCATAATAGGTAAAGGAGGGCTTATTGGAGAAATGAAATCGTATCACTCAACCACAACTTTCGTATTAAAGACTTAAGGAGCGCGAAATGTCTCGAAAATTATCTTTTCTTTTTGTTGTCTTGCTTTGTGTCCTGCCCTTTAGTGGCGTAGCAGCTCAGGACGAAATCACCGAATTGACGATTTGGTGGGCAGAATGGGACCCAGCATCTTTCCTGCAACAAGTCGGTGCAGAATATGAAGCCGAAACCGGCATCGCTGTGAACATCGTTCAAGAACCGTGGGGCAGTTACTATGACCGTGTACTTGGTGAATGGGCTGCACAAGGCGATTCTTATGACATGATCGTCGGCGATAGCCAATGGATTGGACAAGCTGTCACAGAAGGTCACTATATTGATATGACCGAATTTCTTGTGGATGAAGGCTGGGCAGAAACTGTGACCGCCGCGACCTTGACTTACTATGGTGAATACCCAACTGGCACCGGCAACTACTATGCCTACCCAACGGAAGGTGATGCCAACGGATTTGCATATCGTCGTGATCTCTTTGAAGATGCCGATAATATGGCGGCATTTGAAGCTGAATATGGCTATCCGCTAGCTGTACCCGAAACATGGGCGCAATTGCGTGACATCGCTGAATTCTTCCACAATCCCGATGAAGGCTTTTATGGCATCGGCGTGTACACCCAAATCGACTATGATGCGATTACCATGGGCTTTGAAAATGTCTTCTTCAGTTATGGTGCAGAATGGGGCGACGATGATTATAACGTACTTGGTGTGGTGAACTCCCCTGAAGCGGTTGCCGCCTTGGAACTCTATCAAGAACTCTATAGCTTTGCCCCTCCCGGTACGAACAATGCTTTCTTCGCCGAGATGAACGACATCTTCATCTCGGGACAAGCTCCGATGATAATGAACTATTTCGCCTTCTTCCCTGCATTAGATAATTCTGAAGTCAATCCTTATCGTGATGTGACGGGCTACTTCTCTATGCCAGCGGGACCCAATGGTGATCGTTTCGCCGCATTAGGTGGGCAAGGTATTAGCATCAACAGCTATATCAGTGACGCGCGTCAAGAAGCCTCCTATGATTTCATCCGTTGGTTCGCTCAAGACGAAATTCAAGCACGTTGGGCAGAACTTGGCGGATTCTCCGCCAACATCGAAGTATTGGAATCGGAAGCATTCTTGACCCAAACTCCCTTCAATGCCGCTTTCGCAGAAACCATGACCTTTGTGAAAGACTTCTGGAATATCCCAGAATTTGGTCAACTGCTTGAGCCGACACAACGTTACCTCCATGCGTTTATCGTGGGTGGTGAAGGAACTGCTCAAGAAGCCTTAGATGCTCTCGCACTCGAAAAAGATGCGGTGCTAGCTGAAGCAGGCTATCTCGAATAAGATCTGTTTACTGTCTTGATGGTGGGGTGTCAAGCTCCACCATCTGCTTTCTATTCATAATCAGGATACACACTATGGCATCTGTTACGCTTAATAAACCCAAACCTCTAGGTCAGCCGAATCAACGACGCACAAGTGACCGTCGCATCATTTTCTACTTCGTTGCGCCGACGATGATTGTGTTGATCTTGATGAATATATTCCCCCTTATTTATAGCCTTTACTTAAGTTTTACCGACTACTCGATGATTTCGGACAATGCGCCCGTCTGGGTGGGTCTGGACAATTATGTCAACATCCTTGCGGACTCACGCTTCTGGCACAACTTCGCGGTGACGGGGCAATATGCACTCCTCTCAGTGAGTTTGCAGATGATTGTCGGCTTTGTGATGGCAATGTTCTTGAAAGAAAAGTTCAAGGGCAGTGGCTTATTAACCACCCTCATTCTGATTCCGATGATGCTGTCACCTGTTGTTGTGGGTGTTTTTTGGAAGAATATTTTTAACCCATCAAGTGGTATCTTCAATTACTTACTCCTCTATACGAACCCAGAGACGTCTCCCGAATGGCTGTCTGACCATGCGTTGATTGCGATTGTGATTGTCGATGTGTGGATGTGGAGTCCCTTTGTAATGTTGTTGGCACTAGCGGGCTTGAGTGCGATACCGGATTATCTCTATGAGGCGGCATTGATTGACCGCGCAAGTTGGTGGTTTCAATTCCGCCGAATTACCTTGCCTCAAGTCGCTCCTCTGCTCCTAATCGCTCTGCTTTTCCGAACCATCGAAGCCTTTAAGCAGTTCGATCTGGTGATGGGCTTAACGGGCGGGGGACCCGGTGATGCGACTGAGACCATTGCGGTCCGCTTGTATCGAGAAGCCATTTTGCAAAATGAAACGGGACCATCAAGTGCTTTGGCGTATATCGTACTGGTGATCGTTGTTGCCGTGAGCAATTTATACATTCGTGCCTTAAATCGTGCGCGGGAGGGATAAACGGATGAGCCAAGCAAATGTTGCACCCCAAACGCCGATTACCTATTCCACTCGTGTGGATAAAGTGGGCTTCTATCCACAGGTGATGAAGGCAATCCGAGTTATTGTAATTCTCCTCGTCGTCGGCATTATGCTGATTCCAGTAGTATGGATGGGCATGACAGCGTTCAAATCCCGTCCTGATGCGGCGGCAGTCCCGCCCAAAGTCTTTTTCGAGCCGACCTTAGAGGGTTTTGTCAGCTTGTTAACCGACCGTCGCCAAATGACAGCTACCGAAGTTGAAGAATATTCAGCGCGGACTGACCTGAATTGGGCAGAAGAATTGGTTGCCAAACGCGGGCAAATCATCATCAGTCAAAGTCGCTTCCCCGACCAGCTGAAAAATTCGCTCATAATTGCAGGCGTATCGACAGTGCTATCAGTCAGTATGGCGGTGTTATCCGCCTATGCCTTTAGTCGCTTTGAGATACCGGGTAAAGATGACATGCTCTTCTTTATCTTGAGTACCCGGATGCTCCCGCCTGTCGTCGTGACGATCCCCATTTTCTTGATGTACCGCGAATTGTCACTCTATGATACCTATCCGGGCATTATCATCTTGTACACCGCGTTTAATCTGTCCTTTGCGGTTTGGTTGCTCAAAGGCTTCATTGACGAGATTCCCAAAGAATATGAAGAAGCAGCGTTGGTTGATGGCTATACCCGTCTGCAAGCCTTCCGCAAGATTGTGCTTCCACAAGCGGCGACAGGTATCGCGGCAACAACCGTGTTCAGTTTCATCTTCGCATGGAACGAATATGCCTTTGCCTTGATGCTCACAGCAGATACCACGCGCACTGCTCCACCGAGCATTCCCTCTCGTATCGGGACAGGCGGTGTGGAATGGGCGGCAATCGCGGCGGGTTCACTTGCCTTCCTGATTCCAGTAATTATTGTCACCTTCGCACTACGGCGACATCTATTACGTGGTGTGACATTCGGCGCAATCCGCAAAGGTTAATCTAAGATGGCAACGATTGAATTAGTCAACGTCGAAAAGAAATTTGGGGAGTTATATGCTGTCAAGCCGATGAACTTGACGATTGAATCTGGGGAGTTCGTGGTGCTATTGGGTCCTTCTGGCTGTGGCAAGACGACGACGCTTCGTATGATTTCTGGCTTAGAAGCCATAACAGGTGGCAACATCCTTTTCGATGGACACGATGTCACATGGTTGAGTGCAAGTGAACGCAATATTGCCTTTGTGTTTCAATTCTTCGCGCTCTATTCTCATATGACCGCCCGTGAGAACATTGCTTTTCCTCTCCAAGCGGAACGGATGCCCAAAGCACTAATTGAAGAACGAGTCGCCGAAGTCGCTCAATTGCTTCGGATTGAACATCTATTGAAATCTCGTCCGGGTAGCTTGAGTGGTGGCGACCAACAACGCATTGCTTTGGGACGTGCCTTAGTCCGCCAACCCGCCGCCTTCCTGATGGATGAGCCTTTGGGTGCGCTAGATGCAGAATTCCGTGAGTCTATGCGGGCAGAGATTAAGAAGCTCCATATTCGGCAAGAAGCGACCACAGTGTATGTCACTCATGACCAAGTGGAAGCAATGGCGATGAGTGATCGCATTGTGGTCATGTCTGCAGCTGAAATCCAGCAAGTGGGGACACCAGCCGAAGTCTATCATACGCCCGCCAACCTGTTCGTGGCGCGCTTTATCGGCAGTCCGGGCATGAATTTGGTGAAGGGACAATATCAAAGTGGTGTGGTGAATCTCGCCAATAATGCCACGTATACTGTACCCAACAGCTGGAAATCTTCGCTCGAGAATAACTTGAATGGGACAGGTGAAGTCATTCTGGGCTTCCGTCCAGAAGCAGTTCGGTTGGATAACACAGGTGGTATTCGTACCACCGTCTATACCGATGAGTTGCATGGCGGACACACGATGCTCCATTTGCAATTAGCGAATGAGGCGATTGTTCACGTCCGCGCCAGCCGTGAAAAAGATTTCGACATCGGCACGCCCTTGCGCTTCACAATCGACCCCAACATGGTGCGCTTTTTTGACCCGACAACAGAGAAAGCTTTGCCCAGCCATGAGTAAAGTTGAGCTATCCCAAATCACGAAACGCTACAAAGACCTCGTTGCGCTCGATGACATTTCCCTAACAATCGAAGATGGTGAGTTCTTCGTCCTCTTGGGTCCAACAGGTGCGGGTAAAACGACCACCTTACGCGTCATTGCAGGCTTGGAAAAACAGGATTCTGGCGATGTGTTCTTCGATAATGAACTCGTCAATAAGCGCACACCTGCAGACCGTGATGTCGCCTTTGTCTTCCAGCAATATTCACTCTATCCGGGCATGTCTGTCTATGACAACCTTGCCTTTCCTTTGCGCTCTCCATTGAGAAAGTTAGCTGATAAAGATATTGATACCCGCGTCCGTACCGCCGCAGAAAAGCTCCATATCACCCATCTCCTAGATCGCAAAACTTCGAATCTGTCGGGTGGGGAGATGCAACGGGTGTCGATTGGGCGCGCGATTGTGCGTGAACCGCGTATTTACTTGATGGATGAACCACTATCGAACCTCGATGCTAAATTGCGCGAGGCACTGCGAGTTGAATTGGAACATATCCAGAAAACACAACACAGCACGACGCTCTTTGTCACCCATGACCAAGTGGAAGCCCTGACAATGGCAGATCGAATCGCTGTCCTCAATGAGGGGCGAATCTTACAAATTGGCACGCCACATGACATTTACGACAAGCCAGCAACGACCTTTGTCGCCACCTTAGTCGGTTCACCGCAGATTAATTTGTTGGAAGTTCATGCGGATAACGGGCATATGAATGTGAATGGCACGTCACTTAATGTGCCAATTCCCGATGCCGTAGACATGCCACCACATGCCCTACTGGGTATCCGCCCCGAAGACATCAAACTCCAACCACAGGGCGCATTCAAAGGTGAAGTTGCCTTAACTGAACCGCTTGGGGTAGAGACGATCATCCACATTCGCACGGATGACGCGACCTTGCTCAGCGTTGCGCCCGGCGTGGCAGATTACAAAATCAACGACACTATTGCCTTCGATATTGTCCGTGACCGCATTCACCTCTTCGATGTGGATGGCAGGCGATTAGTGGAATAACGGGAGGACAGGATGCAATTTGGAGTCAGCAGTTGGGTCTGGACAGCGTCGATTACGACAGAGGGTGTACGAGAACTCGCTCCCAAAGTCAAGAAGATGGGCTTTGATTTGCTGGAATTGCCCATCGAAACGGTCGGTGATTTGAATTATGCCGAGACGCGCCAAATTCTCGATGATTGTGGACTGGCTGTTGGCATGTGTTGTGCGATAGGTCCTGACCGTGACTTGATTCACGAGGATGAATCCATCCAACAAAACGCACGGGCATATTACAACGATTGTATCTCAGCGGCGAGACAATTAGGGGCGACCCGTATCGTGGGTCCCATGTATTCATCCGTCGGCAGGGTGTGGGAACAAACACCCGACAGCCGTGCGCGCGATATGGACACGTTGGTTGGACATTATAAAGACATCTGCGCGCAGGCAGAAAATGTCGGTGTAGTGTTGGCTGTTGAACCCCTTAACCGCTTCGAGACGAGCTTCTTCAATACCGCCGAGCAGATGATGGAATTCATTGAACGAGTCGATAGTCCCTCTTGTGGGGTATTGTTGGATAGCTTCCATATGAATATTGAGGAGAAGTCCTTTGGAGATGCTATTCGCTTAGTAGGCTCACATCTCGCGTCTTTCCACGCCTGCGGGAATGACCGTGGCGCACCGGGTAAAGGGACCATCAATTGGACAGAAATTGCGGAAGCCTTGAAAGCCATCAATTATGACAGGCAACTCGTGATTGAATCCTTCACCAGTGAGGTCAAGTCGATTGCACGTGCCGCGTCGATTTGGCGCAGTTTTGAACCCAGCCAAGATGCCTTGGCACAAGATGGTTTGGATTTTTTGAAAACATTGTTTTAAGAACATAGAGGATTTAAATGGGTATGATTGCAGACAAATATCTCCCGCCGATTAAATATTTAGGTGGCGCAATAGGGATTGTCCTGCTGATTGGATTGGTGATTTACCCCATCCTCAGTGCAGGCTTTTCCGAAGAAGTACGAAGCGAAGTTCTCATCAGTTCGATTCCCTTTGTCTCCATTTTCGTGTCGATATTGCTGGGCTATATCTTGTTTATGTTCCTCTTTGCCCTGCGTTTTAATCACAAAATCCCCTACCGTACCTTCCGTTTCATTGAACTCACTATCATGGCGGGCATTGTGGTTGGTGTGATTACCCTCTTTCAACCGATACGTCTGGTGGCATATCAATTCGGCTTTCTCTGGTTGCTCGTTTCGACGCTCCTGTTCATTATGTGGAGTCATGTCATTCCACAAAGCCAAGACGAGGGACTATATCTTGCACCCTTTACCAGCCGTCAACAGTTGATTGGGCTGGTCGCAGGTGCTGTCGTCGCAATACTGATTGTCCTCAGCTTTACGTCAATGACTCGTCCCGAAGAACCCTATGGCTATAGTCAAAGGCAATGGGAACGGGGCTTACGGGATGAACAGAAGCAAGAGATTATCGAAGAAGCCGAAAGCACCTATCAATTCTTCACCATTCCCTATTTCATCGTGATGAGCCTGCTTCCGGGGGCATTTGTCTTCTTTAGTGTGCGGGAAATCGTGGCAAGCCAAGACGCGCCACCTATGAAAAAATACGACACCACCAACTACGCGACGGCATCTTGCTAGGGGAACGAGACTCATGTCCAAAACAGTGTGTATCATCGGCGCACTCGATACCAAAGGCACAGACTTCGCTTTCCTCAAAGCAGAGATTGAAGCGCGCGGTTGTCAGACCTTAGTGGTTGACACGGGTGTGTTGGATGAACCACACGTTAATCCGGATGTCAGTCGTGAATCTGTCGCACAAGCAGGTGGTGAATCGCTCGTCAGCCTCTTAGAACGGCAAGACCGCGGCGAAGCAATGCAGATTATGGCAACAGGTGCCGCTGTGGTGGTCAAGCGTCTTTATGACGAGGGTCGGCTTGACGGAATCATCGGCATGGGGGGCGGGGGCGGAACATCGGTTGCGACTTCTGCAATGCGTATCCTCCCGATTGGCTTTCCCAAGTTGATGGTTTCAACCGTGGCATCCGGTGATGTCAGTCAATACATCGGCACAAACGATATTTCCATGATGCCTGCGGTGGTCGATGTAGCAGGCATCAATCGCATCAGTCGGCGAATTTATGCCAATGCGGCAGGGGCAATCTGTGGCATGGTGACAGGTGAAGTTTCCGTCGCTGATGATAAACTCCTGATTGCGGTGACGATGTTTGGCAACACGACGCGCGCAGTGAATATCGCCCGCCCGATATTGGAAGAGGCTGGCTTTGAAGTGCTGGTCTTCCATGCGACAGGGACGGGTGGGCGCACGATGGAATCGCTCATTGCCGATGGCTATTTTTCAGCTGTCCTCGATATGACCACAACTGAGTGGGCAGATGAACTCTGTGGCGGGGTTTTCAGCGCAGGAGCTGACCGTCTGAGTGGCGCGGGACAAGCAGGCATCCCCCAAGTGGTCGTGCCGGGTTGCATTGATATGTGCAATTTTATGGCGCGCAATACCGTCCCCCAAAAATATGATGACCGTCTATTTTATGAGTGGAATCCGGATATTACCTTGATGCGGACGACACCCGATGAAACGCGACAACTGGGCAAAATCTTCGCGGATAAGCTCAACGAGTCATCGGGCAAAGTAGCAGTCTATGTACCTATGGCAGGTGTCTCGGAAATCGACATCGAGGGCAAGCCCTTTCATTCGCCAGAAGCAATGACCGCTTTTGTGACTGCCCTCAAAGCGAATTTGCGAGAGGATATTCTCGTTGTGGAGATGGACACGCATATTAACGATCCTGATTTCGCGCGGCAAACGGCTTCAGCCTTACTTGAAATGCTGAAAGACGGGTAAACATGGCGATTGCACGACAAGATATCCTCCAACACTTACGTGAGCAAGTCGCCGAGGGCAAGCCCATCATCGGCACAGGTGCAGGCACGGGTATCTCTGCCAAGTTTGAAGAAGCGGGTGGTTCGGATTTAATCATCATCTACAACTCTGGTCGCTATCGGATGGCGGGGCGCGGTTCATTAGCGGGCTTGATGGCATATGGCGATGCCAATGCGATTGTCATGGAGATGGGCAACGAGGTTTTGCCAGTTGTCCAACATACTCCCGTTCTCGCCGGGGTGAACGGCACAGACCCCTTCCGTGTGATGCCCTACTTCCTACAACAACTCAAAGATATGGGCTTTTCCGGTGTACAAAACTTCCCCACCGTCGGCTTATTCGACGGCAAGATGCGCGCCAATCTGGAAGCTACTGGCATGGGGTATGACAAAGAAGTCGAGATGATTCGCCTCGCCCATGGAATCGACTACTTCACCTCGCCCTATGTTTTTAATGTGGATGAAGCACAAGCGATGGTCAACGCAGGTGGGGATTTAATTGTAGCGCATATGGGATTGACGACGGCTGGCAGTATCGGTGCATCGGATGCGATGACTTTAGATGAAGCCATCAATATCGTGATGACCATTGCCGATGCGGTCTGGTCGATTGATAAAGAACGGTTGGTCATTTGTCATGGGGGTCCCTTTGACGAGCCAGACAATGTAGGGCGTGCGCTCCAACAGATGCCCGGAATCGCAGGCTTTTATGGCGCATCAAGTGCAGAACGTCTGCCAACAGAACGCGCGATCAAATCGCAAGTTGCCGAGTTCAAAGCACTCAAATTGGGTTAAGCACAGTGGCTTGGGTCACTGTAGGCATTTTTATTTGATTATTTTCAAGGAGTTGAGACATGAAGATTTGTATGCACAATTGGATGCGTCCTGAGCCGATTGAAGTCACGATCGAACGGCTGGGTCGTCTTGGTTATGAGGGGATTCAGATTATGGGCGAACCCCGCAAATACGATTGGGATGAAGTGCGTGGCTTGCTCAAGAAACATGGTGTTGTGTGTCAGGGTGCAGTAAGCATCATGCTGGCGGGGCGTGACCTCATTCATGGCGACCCCTACTATAGGGAAATGTCCGTGCAATATTGTAAAGAAATCGTCGATATGATTGAAGCTCTCGGCGGAGACATCCTCACGCTCGTTCCCAGTGAAGTCGGTAAAATCGTGGCAATGACAGACCCCGAAACAGAATGGCAATGGGCAGTCGAAGGCGTACAAGAAATTGCCGACCATGCCAAACCCAAAGGTGTGACCGTCGGACTCGAACCCCTGAATCGCTTTGAAACAAACTTCCTCAATCGTCATGACCAAGCCTTGAAACTGATGGAAGATGTGGGACGTGACAATGTCGGTGTGACTCTCGATACCTTCCATATCAACATCGAAGAAGAAGACCCCATGCAAGCTATCCTCAACACAGGTGAGCATCTGGTCGATTTGCATGTGGCAGATAACAACCGTCGCCCACCCGGAGAAGGTAGTTATGACTGGAAAGTCGTCATTGATACCCTGAAAAGCATGGGCTACGACGGCTATCTCACGAGTGAATTTGTGGTGCCCTTTGACCGTTCACCATTGGCAGAAGCGGCAGAAGATGCGGGTACAGAAGCCACTGAAGCCGAACTCAAGTTCATCCGTGATCATGGGAGCGACTTGATGAGTGAAGCCAAATATTCCATGCACGTCGAGAATACGATTAACCATTTGCGTGCTTGTGGGGCATAGATGCCAGTTGTTCTGTTAATTGGGACGCTTGATACGAAGGGACCCGAAACGGCTTTCCTTCGTGACCGGGTTCAGGCGAATGACTGTGACACCCTCGTACTCGATTCGGGTATCTTGGGCGAAGCCGTGGGGCTTGAACCCGACTTCAACCGTCGCTTGGTTGCGGAGACAGCTGGCACAGATATTGACACCTTACGCAATGTCGGCACACGCGGAGTCGCCATCGAAGAGATGCTCAAAGGGGTACGCAAACTCACCCTCGACCTCTTTGCACAAGGCAAGATACACGGTGTTGTCTCGCTCGGCGGTGCAGAAGGTTCTGTTCTCGCGGCTTCTGCCATGAAAGTCCTGCCTGTGGGTTTTCCCAAGTTGATTGTCTCGCCCGTTGCATCAGGTCATCGTCCCTTTGGACCCTTTATGGGAACAAAAGATGTCACCGTCATGCACTCGGTAGTCGACATATTGGGATTGAATGCGGTCAGTCGTCCCGTCTTCGAGAGTGCGGCAGGCGCAATCGCGGGGATGGCACAGGTATATGAACGCTATCTCACACAAGCATCCGACAACACAAATCAGAAATCCATCTCAGCGACCATGCTTGGCAATACCACCCGTCCCCTGATGCGAATCAAACCGCATCTTGAGGCGTTGGACTTGGATGTCGTGATTTTCCATGCCAATGGAGTCGGCGGTCCAGCAATGGAAGAACTGATTCAAGCGGGTTATTTCTCGGCGGTGTTGGATTATACGCTGAGTGAAGTGGCGGGTTTTGTCG
>JANQRM010000485.1 GCA_028284565.1 Anaerolineae bacterium
AGTCAAGAACTCTATGATTATCTCCGCAATTTACCCCATGACTATTGCATCGGCTATTGGCGGGGTACAGAACTCAAAGACTTGCACGTCACCATCGACCAACTCCCTCGCCCGCACATCTTGCGCGAGTGGATTAGCACCTTTTCCCCCGGCAAAGATTGGTTTCGGATTGGAATCTGGTACGAACCCGAATCCCTAATGGAAGCCGACGGAGCAGAAGAAATATTTAAACAGGTCAAAGTCCTCTATCAAGTCTACGATAGCCTGCTTTGGACGAGTGACAATAACTTTCGCGAATTCGAGACTGCGAGTTAAACAACAAAAAAAGCAGAGCATTTCACCCTGCCTTCTAGCGAGTTCGTATTGGACGAGAACTATCCTTGATTGCCGTTCTCAGGGGTACGGTTAGCTTTCACCGCTTTAAGAGCTTGCGTCTTTGAGAGGATAACCGAGTCATCTTCTTCAAGCTCCAATTCATTCGGCACATCCGCTTTATTCTCTCGAAGATAATCAACCAGTGCCTCACTAAAGGTATGCACTTCCGAATCATCCCCATAATGACGGCGCGCCTCTCGCATATGGTCAAACAACCACAGATAGACATCCGCTTCGGTACGTTCTTTATCTGTATGAGACAAGACATCATATTTCCGAATCAAGGTCACAGCTGGACGATACACCGCGTCATACCAATCCGCCGCGGCTTCATCGGCAGTCATCAGCTTGCCTGTCATCTGTTCTTTCATCCGTTGATGCAGATAGATATGACCCATTAACTCGTGATAGCCCGATGGGTCAGATAACTCGATGGAGATGTGATGCGGGCGCGTTTTCAACAAGCCGGTCTCATCCAGAAAATCGGAATACGCTTCGACAGCATCCAAATCTTTGCCTGTCATGCCCGGTCGTATCGGCACGGACGTTGGCAATTCGGTGACATGCGCCTCTATCGATTTAGCATCCAACTGCTTCGCCACGGATACTCGATGATTGCCATCGCGCACAAAATAGACATCCCCAACTCGATACAATTCAATCGGCGGGAGTCCTTCCAAGCCATTGGCTTTCGCATAGACTCGGCTCCAGCGATCTTTCATCTTGCTACTTTTTGGGAGGAACGCAGACGTGAAATCTTTGTGTCTGCCCACACTGCCTGCAATCTTATCCAAGGGCACATCTTGGATGCCCTTGTAATGTTCTTCACGGAGATTCAAGCGAGCGCGTACATCGTCGAAACTCATCAATTCAACAGTTTTCCCCCGCACAAAGCCAAACATCTCTTCCCAAAAGGCTTTGGATCGTGCGCTGTTAAACTTGTTCACGCCCTCGATATAATTCACTTGAAATGTTGCGTCTTCTGCCATGTTGGTCTTGCCTCACTTTCGGCTAGACAATCGTTATTTACAGTTTGAGTGATAATGGTGGTATCTTGCAACACCACAATCGTACAAAAAATCCCCAATATTCTTGTCTACTTAAACTTAAACGTTTAACACTCTCAAACCAACACAACCTTACAATCTTTGTACACCTTGACCATTTTACCAGACTATTGACTTAATTTGTGTAGAGATTGTGTTAAACTTTAGCTTTTCTAATCCAATGAACAGGACAAACCTAACCTCATGACCTATATCCTTGTTACCAATGATGATGGCTACGATCAACCCGGTTTAACGGCACTCTCATCAGCTCTGCAATCGCTTGGCACAATTAAAGCCTCCGCCCCAACTGTGAATCAAAGTGCTAGCGGACACAAAAAGACGCTATTCACCGATATTGTGGTCGAACATACCCAATTAGCCAACGGAATACCTGCAATTAGTGTCGGTGGCTCACCATCGGATTGTGTCGCAGTCGCCGCCCACGGCTTGATTGACTGGCCCCCACGCATCGTCGTTTCCGGAATTAATCGGGGCGAAAACATGGCGCAAGACCTCACCTATAGCGGGACAGTCACTGCCGCCCTCGAAGGCGTGATTCATGGCGTACCCGGCATTGCCGTTTCCTTGTCATCTCACACAGCTGACACAGTGGAAGAGTACGAAGTTGCCGCCCAAGTTGCCGTCAAGGTTACCCAACACGTTCTCGAAAAAGGCTTACCACCCTTCACCATCTTGAACGTGAACGTTCCTTTCGTGACATCTTATGACGACTTAAGAGGCATCCGTCTTACCCGCCAAGGGGTGCGAATTTACCTCGATGAACTCGAACAAGATGGCAACAAGGTCAAAATCGTCGGAGATATTCCTTCCGCCAAAGTGGATGAAGAGGGTACGGATGTGTGGGCAGTGCATCGAGGCTTTGTCAGCATCACCCCAGTCCATCTTGATATGACCGCCCACCGCTTCCTCGCCGACCTCAACGCATGGGATATTCAACTCTGATGTAACCTTTTCGCCATTCAGGACTCTAACTATAAATCATAGGAGGCATTATATTGTGCCTGAATCGCAATTAATTGCTGACTTAAAAGCTCGTGACCCCGATGCTTTGGCACGAGTCTTCGAGGATTATTCAGATAAACTCTATCGCTTGGCAGTCAGCCTCTTGCATGATGAACAACAAGCCGATGGTGTGGTACAGAACACCTTCCTCAAGTTGATTCAAAACATCAACAAGTTTGAGGGACGATCTAACATCGGCACATGGCTCTATCGAGTCGCTTACAACGAGTGTATGCGCCGCCTAAAACAAAAGCGTCCACAAGATAACTTAACTGATTACGAAGAAGCCGCCACCTTGCCGACCTGCCTCGTCGATTGGGCGCAAGTCCCCGAACAAGTCCTTGGCAGTCAAGAGGCACTTACCGAAATGGAAAAAGCTGTGCAATCCCTATCCCCGTCCTTACGCGCCGTGTTTCTGCTACGTGATGTTGAAGAATTCTCAACCAGCAATACCGCCTCAATTTTGGAGATTAGCGAATCCGCTGTGAAAGTTCGCTTACACCGAGCGCGTCTCGCCCTCCGCGAAAAACTCGCAACCTACTTTACGGAGCGTGTGCAATGACCAAACCGACTTTATCCTGTGACGACCTCCTCAATTATTTATCAGATTATATTGATAATAATCTGGATGAAACCTTGACCGAAGCCGCACGTGAGCATTTGCAGACCTGTACCAATTGTCGCGTTGTCTTGGATTCCACTCAACGGATGATTTTGCTCTATCGTGAACAGGGGCGTGAACAACGCATTCCAGCAGAACGTCAGGAAACACTCTATCAAGAACTGCTAGATGCTTTTCTCCAACCAACTGATGAATCATAAGATTGGATGTAACCTTTTTGCCCCACAGGACTCTAAAGGACAACAAAGCAAATAAAAGGAGACATCCTATGTTAACCCGCAACGTCAGTTCAACCGATAAGAAAGTCCGTGTCATCCTCGCCATTGGCTTGATTTTGCTTGGATTTGTCATCCAACCGTCGGCTGGTATCACCGGCTTAATCATCCCAGTCGCAGTCGGCATTATTCTCTTGACAACCGTCTTCCTCAATTGGTGTCCCATTTACCGTGTCATCGGTTTTTCCACTTGCCCGGCAGATGGCAACTGCTAAGTTTTATCTTACGTTAAGATACAGCCGTTATCCTGATGGATAGCGGTTTTTTGTTTACAATAGGAGAAACATAAATGTCATTACGCAAAACGATTTTACTACTCGCACTGCTCATCACAGTGATTGCCATCCCTCTACTCGCACAAGAAAACAACGAGGATACACTCGAATTGCTTGATGAACGTGGAGCATTCGTACAACCCTTAGAAGTCGTCACTGAATCGGATGCTGTTGTGTTGGATATTACCGATAACTCGGCACGCCTCAACTTTGTCGGCACAATCCCACTCGCTTGCACCATCGTATATGGCACAACTATCGACTTTGGCTCAGCTTCGATTGATACGGACATGAACGGTGGCGCAATCATCGAACATAATCCCCTTATGCTCAATCTCGAACCCGATACCGAATACTTCTATCGCCTACAAGGGAGTGCAGAGGATGGCACATTCTATCTGAGTGAGATTCGCTCTTTCCGCACCCTACCTGCCAACACAGAAGAAATCGCCAACCTGCTCTCACCTGCACGAGGCGCACAAGTTATCGGGGTGAGTAGCAACTTCGGCGGACAAGCAAATGACGGCACATGGGGTATCAATAATGCTTTCGATGATAATGTCAACACCGCATGGTCAAGTGATGGTGATGGGGACGACGCATGGTTCGAGGTCGAACTTGGTCAATCGTCGCAAATCAACGAGGTCGATTTTTGGACACGCTCTATGTCCAACAACACATCTCAAATCTTTGACTTCACCATCACAACCGACAGTGGCGATGTCTATGGACCTTTCACCCTGCCCGACCCCGACCAAGTTCACACGTTCGAGGTCGATTTCACCGCCAGCACCCTCCGCTTTGATGTCGTATCCAGCAATGGGGGCAACACCGGAGCCGTCGAAGTCGCCGTCTACGGCGAGCCAATCGAGTAATTAATATGAGTTCTGATTAAGGGATGCCAACAGCAAAATAGGCGAAATCACACCCAAAATACGACCTTGTAGGGGCAGACCGATGTGTCTGCCCATGAAATATCGGACTAATTGTGTCAACCGTCCTCTGATGCGTGTGGCTCTGCTTGAGCTACAGGCAGGCTTTGACCTTTCAATAAGAGCCAGCCATCACGGACATCCTTCACCATCGCGGCGAAGATGTAATTGACAACCAAGATGAGAATGATAATGGTGATGATGACAATGATGACCACCCATTTACCCAAGGCTTCACCTGTTTGCTCGAGGGCATCACCTGTTGCATTACCAATGCGCTCCACACTTCCAGCAAGGACATCCAATGTCGCTGTTAGTTCGTTAATTGCCTCAAATGCAGGGTCAAAGACATCAAAAATGGTCGTCACTTCATCAATCACATTTTCGATGGCATCTTTCAATAAATCCAAGCCCGGTATCGTGATGTTAAAAGAGGGAATATCGGGAATGTTGATAGAGAAGTTCGTCGTCCCAAGGTCAATATCAACCGGATAACGAATCCGAATCGTGGTAAAGCCAAGCGGAATATTGACCGAATCCCATTCAATATCGATAGTCGGGATGGGAATCGAGGGAATATCGGGAATGTTGATGGCGGGGATTGTAAGAACCGACGACAACCCGGCTAAGGGATTGGGGATTGAAAAGCTCGTTAGGTCTTCAATGAGTGTCGAGACCGCCTCTTGGACATTCGTAAAATCCTCCTGAACATCTTCAATCGCGCCTTCGACCAGTGCCACTTCTTCTGATATCGCCCCGATCGGTTTCTCTAAAGCAGAACTCAAATCATTGACGATGACAATGGCAAGACCCGCAATCATCAAGACGATTAAGATAGGGGTAATCCCGCGAATAATGAGTGCAACGCCAAACAAACGACTCATGCTTTTTTCTTTCAATAAATTGATCTGTGCGATGAGTATGACACATTTTCTGGATGATGCTATTTCGCGTTGGGACTTTCTAACTCGGCTATTTTAACCCGTTTCTAACCCAATTTAATCCATCATCTAACAGACAAAAATCCACGAAAACCTCGCAATAGCCCTGAAACCCTCGCTGGTACGCCTTTTTCGACCATTTTAACCCCAAAAACCCTCGTTTTATTTTTGATGAATCACCCGATTTTGTCAGATTTATCGCAGGTGAAATGACGTGATAATCTTCTCCAAATTATCATCGACTGCATCCATCGAATCAACAAAGAGCGCATTATCCGGCGACCATGATTCATACATCGCGCGCAATCGCAGAACTTCTTCCCAGCCTTTGGGTTGCCAGCCAGGATGATATTCGACACGGTTCGACATGCGTTCTTGATAGACGGTCTCATCCGAGCAGAAGGTGTGGATGACAAACAGGTCTGCCTCATGCCGATGAGCAATCTCACGGACGCGCTGACGAAAGCCTGCTAATGGGAAGACTGCATCTAAGATGACAGACACACCCTAGCCCAGTTGTTCATCTGCCATATCGAGCAGGAGATGATAACTCGTGATGCTCCCACCGTCTGTCAGTCCATCCGCTTTGAGGACTCGCTCCATACGATCTTTTGAGAATACAGGTATCTGCAAATGGGTCGCCAAGGCATGTGCTAAGGTTGTCTTGCCACTGCCCGGCAGACCCGAATACAAGATGCAGATAGGATTCATATGTCTGCAGAACTAAGCAGACTCAGCTACTGGATAATCAATACCCGCCAGGCGAGCAATGACATTCCAGCTCGCTTCTTGATGCTCTTCATTAAAAAAGTGAGCATCTTTCTGTTCGGTCATCTGCCCGATCATCTTACCCGGCATGGAGGCGTAGAATTTTCCCGTTGTCTGGTCATCAAAGCTGATAGCATCAATATAGCGACGCGCACCATCTCCAACCGAAGACACCATTCCAATCAAAGACCCAAAGATGGGCATCAACTTCGTCATCACAAAGCGCATTGGAAATCCTAAATTACGCGCAAAATTGGTTGCAGGTACTGAACCGGGCGACACTGCATTGACGGTCATTCCCTTTGGCAACTTGCGAGAGAGTGCCGCCGCCCACCATGCGACGTAAACTTTGGCTGTCACATAAACATCCATTGCTTTATATTCATAGGGAGCTTCAACACGAGCGATGCTTGTCAATGCGGCTTCTATATCACCCGCAAAATGTGTTTGGGCAAAGCTGTCAAAGTCGGGAATGTCCATTCCCGGCACACTTCCTCGTGCGCCTTCGGAGCCAGCAATAATAATCCGAGCATTCGTTGTAAGACGACCCTCCGCTAGCAAGCGCATGGTCATGACATGATGTCCGATGAGTGTGGATGCAAAGGTCAATTCGACACCATCGGAATTACGGACGGGTTGTGTTCCTGTGGTCATCCCGGCATTGAGAATCAACACATCAATATGGTGATCACGTTGTACCAGTGTATCAACCGCCGAATGCGCAGATTGGGGCTCGGAGACATTTATGACCAGACCTTCAAACACATCTTTACCTGTACGCTGAGTCAGTTGTTGTTTTGCTACATCTGCTTTTTCTTGTGAGCGAGTGGCAAGAATCACTCGTCTATAACCTTGTTCGGCGAGTTGAGCCGCCGCCTCGAAGCCGATTCCCGAATTCGCACCTGTAACAAGAGCGGTTTTCGTTTGATTGCTCATTTTCTATCTCCTCATTTGCCGAAAAAGTCTCGATGTTCTCAGAATGGACAGCTTCTTACTGCAAAAACCTACGGTTTGAAAGTATATTCTAATGATTTTCAAATACTTGAGTGCCTCAAGGCAGTCTTGAGAGAAGATGGACATCTGCAAGTGGGATGCCAATCTCCGTTCTAAGGTCGTCTTGCCACTGCCCGGCAGACCAGAGAATTGGATACAAACGAGATTCTTCATATCTGATATACCTACATTAAGCGACACATCTCAAATATCGTAATCTGAAATCTGTCTTCTGATCTCTGATGTCTCTTCTACCACACTAGCCCCCGTGCTTTGACATCCCACATCTGTTCGATAGTTTCGCCTCGTATGCCGTAGATTTGATTGTGTAGATTGGTCACGACGCAAGTATGCACTGGAATGACTTGGACTTGTTCACCGATGACTGGACGTTCTTCGCATTCGGAAAAATCGACATAGGCATGTTCTTCATTGAGCTTATAGATTTTCGCCTGTGGATATTCGACAATGTAGCCGAATAAGCCATCCACATGATCGGATGATAAGGTTTTGCTCCCGCTATCCAAGATGCCACGATCCGAGTTGGGGCGACTGACGACGCTTGCCATCACCGTCATCGCACATTGCTCCCCTTTGCACCAGCCTTTTGTCCATGTCCCCCAATCGTTGAAGACATACGTGCCAACGCGCAGTTCGGTCAATTCGGGCATCTCGGCGACATGCAATGCCCCGCCTGTCCCGCCACCGCTGACGGTATCCACGCCGATTCCCGCACGATGTAAGAGGTCTAAGGCACGTTGCAATTCTGGACGTACCACTGGATTGCTTGGGTAGACTAAGATACCCGCAAAGTGGAGGTTTTCCTCTTTGTCGATGCGTTTGGCTAAATTGACAACTTCCCCACAGGGCGCACCTGTCCGCTGAATATCGGTCACAAGCTCGACCATGACACGGATAGTCATCTCTTTTGCTTCGGCGGCATCGGCTAATCCGGCTATCACCGTCGGATGGTCAGCCGATACGGTGACACGATGCGCGATAGCTAAATCGGCAAGTCGGGATGTCTTCTTCGCGCCGACGATGTTGTAGGGCAGTTGAATATCATTAAATCCGGCAGAAGCAAAGACTTCGGCTTCCGAGACTTTCTGGCAGGCAATCCCGACTGCTCCCGCGTCGAGTTGTCGTCTGGCAATGTCGGGAATTTTGTGAGTTTTGATGTGCGGACGGAAGCCTAACCCATGTTCGTTGCAGAGGGTCTGCATCCTTTGGATATTGGCTTCCATGATGTCCATGTCGATGAGGACGCTGGGTGTTTCAAGGTCGTGGATGGTTTCAATAGTCATGTGTTCACTTTCAAATGGATAATTATGATTAATCTTATCCATGTCGGACGGAAATTGCATATTGTCTGGGGGTTTGTCCGATGAAGCGTTTGAAGAGGGCGTAAAATTGGCTCTGCGATGTAAAGCCTGCTTCTTTCGCTATTTGTGGGATTGATAATTGCGTGGTGGCAAAAAGGCGTTGGGCATGTGCCAGCCGATATTGTGTCAGGGTCTCCCATATCGTCAAATTGAGATGTTCGCGAAAGATGGTGGAGGCATAACTGGTGTTCAAGCCAGCGACCTGAGCGACTTGTTGGATGGTTAATGGCTCTTGATAGTGTCTTGAAATATAGTGTGCCATCTGTTGAGCTTTGGCAAGGCTAGAGGAAATATTGGTGGTTACATTTAATGAAGATGCTGGCTGTTGTATGGCTAAGCTGAGTCGGCGTAGGCGGGCATGGACTTCGAGCAAGACGATGCGATTTCGCTCGGTGGATGGCATCCGCAAATCGCTTTGCCACCGTTGAAAGATCACCTGGTCGATAGGGGACTGGTCATTATCTCCCGATTCAATGATGGGCTTGCCTTCCAAGATGGCGTGTTCAAGCGACGAGTCTAATCCCCAACTGAGAAATTGGGCGAGTGGAATCGTCAACCAGTGCATGATGACATTGTCGGATGCTTGGGTGACCCGATGCGGTAGAGATGCCCAGAAGACCATCAAATCCCCTGCGTGCAGTGTCACAAATTGCCCATGGTAGAGATAGACGAGTTCACCATCCGCGATGAAGTTGATTTCGATGTCATTATGATGATGGGGTTGCTGGACGGCTTTGGGCTGGACGGTTTGGCTTCTTAAGCCGAATTGGATGGGATTCATAGATGATACTTTACAGTAATTGGCTTAGTCCAATTATATCGGAAAGAAACTAAAAAAATCACAAGTTTTTCCGATATATTATGTGGTAATTTAGTCCTTAGTTGTTGGTTATTGGTTATTCGTTTTCATATTATGCAAGAGAATTCAGGATGAAATTGCATCCTATGTGAACCCAACACTAACTTCTGTCAACTTATTCAACCAGCAAATCTACCAATGGGAGTATGCAATGTCAGTGGTGAGTGAGGCGCAAAAGCAACAATTTATGAATGAAGGGTATATGCTGTTGGAGAATGTCATCTCGGATGATGACTTGGCGATGCTACGTGAGGAATGCGCCATTTATATGGACAAAATCAATGCAGAGATGGACGAAGAAGGTGTGGATGTGTTGGGGTTGAATCATCGGGACAGTCGTTACTTTATCCCGATGCGTTATAAAGAAAGTGAGCGATTGGGCGATTTTCTATTTGGTCCCTTGATGGCAGATATCTGTCGCGCCTCGTTGGGTGAGGAGGCGTATCTCTTCTTGGAGCAGTATGTCGTGAAGATGGCAGAGGTCGGGATGACGTTCTCGTGGCATCAGGATTCGGGCTATATCGACTTCCCGCATCGCCCCTATCTGACCTGCTGGTGTACGCTGGATGATGTGACAGAGGAAAATGGGACGGTGTATATCCTGCCCTTTTCACGCGCGGAATCACGAGACCGAATTGAGCATGTCCAAGACTCAGCGACAAATGACCGTGTGGGTTATCATGGGGATGATCCGGGTATTCCGGTGATTTTGCCTGCAGGGAGTATTGCCTGTTTTATGAGTACGACCTTCCATCGGAGTGGCGCAAACACGACGAATCATATGCGTCGAATCTTATTGGCGCAGTATTCAGCCGAGCCGATTATGAATCCAGATACGGGAGAACCGTGGCGGTGGGCGGAGCCGATTTTGAAGCGTGGGGAACGGATCGTGAATTGAACCGTCAAGGGTCGCGTAGACACTGACGTGCACGCCAAGAACACCAAGAAAAACGAAAAGTCCCCACAATGAGCAGGGACTTTTGATTCTATCTATGAGGTTCGATATAGACTACATATCGAGTGCGTCGTAGCCGGGACCCGATGAGAAGAAATCGTAGTTGGGTTGTATATCGACAGTTAAATCAATCACGTCACCTTCAGCATGTTTGACGAGTTCTTTGGTGTCGTGGGGAATGCGTTCCTGCCCGTCCATCATGGCGTAATCATCGGGCGTTTCTTCCTCGACGAAGATGGCTTCGTAGGGGCATTCGGGGATACATGCGCCACAGTCGATGCAGGTATCGGGGTCGATGTAGTACCAGGGCCATTCACTTTCGGGCTGACCGGGGATGATACATTCGACAGGACAGACTTCCACACATGCGCCGTCACGCAGGCAGAGGCTGGTGATAATATGAGTCATGGTTAAGCTACTCCTAAAGGTCGGTTAAAAATTGTTATCCGCACCCAGTATAACCGATTTCCGTCCGACAAAAAGTAACTTTTGTTGGGTTTTGGTGAATGTTTCTTAAGTGTTCTCCGCGCATCCCCTTTCTGAATATGCTATCCTAGAGAAACCCCCAAAGATTAGGGGACTTGTAGCGATGTGTTCAGGATACAATCTGAGAGTGCGTTCAATTATATGTTAGATCGAATTATGCGACGTGGCACAATTTTTCTGATTCTGTTTATCGTCATTGTGGCGGGGATTATCGGACTCAGTACCTTTTTGCAAAATCAACCGCCGGTGGAAATTACGGTGGCGGTGCATCCCCTTGCAGAAGATTGGGTACGGGAAGCCGCCCTAGCCTTTAATGACAACGATACGCTGGTCAATGGCACGAACCGTATTCTGGTGAATGTTATTACAATTAGCGATTTGACCGTGTGGAATGGCAATCCGAATTGGAATTTGAATGACCATCCCGATGGTTGGATACCTGCCTCATCTGCCTCGCTGGAACTCATCCCCACGAATATGCCCTTCCAAATCATCCAAGACAGCACCGCGCGGACTCCGCTGGTTTGGGGAGGTTTTTCGAGTCGGGTGAATGTATTGACGGAGAATGGGACTATCCCGCTTGATTGGGGTGTGGTGGCGCAAGGTGCAGAAGCGGAGTCGTGGTCGGCATTGGGTGGGGATGCGAATTGGCAATTTATCAAGCTGGCGTTTAACCGTCCGAGCAATTCAATGGCTGGCATCGCAGTGTTGTTGACAGGCGCAGGCGAATTTTTCGGTACGACGACTCCGACGCGGACTGAATTCAATGATTCGACTTTTGAGTCGTGGCTGAAGCCGATACTCGATAGCGTGCCGAATTATCAGACCTTGGGGAGCAATCCCGCGCAGACAATGGCAGGTCGTGGGACATCCGTCGCGGAAATCGCGCTGTTGCCTGAGGTGCAATGGTTGAATAGCTTAGGTGATTTTGACCAAGAGGATGCGCTGGTGTTCAGTTATCCACTGACGCAATTTGTACTGGATTTTCCGGTAGCGGTGTGGGATGACATTGATACGGATGAGATAAAACGCTTAGGTGTGGAAGCTTTTGCCGATTGGTTGGTGAACAGCGAATCACAAGGGATGACGACCCGTTTTGGTTTGCGTCCAGTAGATGGTGAGCCGACAGAGCAAGATACCCTGTTTGCGAGCGGGACGACCTTTGGCATTTTGCTGGAGCCGAGTTATGGACAAGTGGTAGAAGCTCCGGGTCGGAATGACTTGGAGGGATTGTTGCAACGGTTTGATTAGACCGATTCACTCAAGAAAACTCGTAGGGGCGTACAGCTGTACGCCCTTACAATACTAAGTTTATCTTCTTTATGGCTCTGTGATGGATTTATTGTTCGGGAATTGAAGGAGAAACCATGCGTAAGTTAAGTTTGTTGGTTGTGTTGTTACTGGCGGTGCTGGTGGCGTGTGATACGGCTGGCGACAGTGGTGGTACAAGTGGCGGGGGCGGGGGTATCCCTGCAAATGCGATTCAGATAAGCATTGTATATGCACCCGAATCCGATTCGTATATGCCGCAATTGATGCAGGAATTCAACGATGCGTATCGGCAAGGGTTGAACCCGATTACAGGTGAGCGTCTGGCAGAAGGTGAACGTCCTATCCACATCACAGGTGAGCCGGGGTCATCGGGGACGGTGATGCAGGGGATTGTGAATGCGATTTCTGCACCGAATAACGCGAATGTCTATCGTCCGGTGATTTTCCAACCATCGGTGAGTCACTGGTTGTCGTTGGCGAATCATCTCGCCCCACGTGACATTTTTGATTTGTCGGATGCTCAACCGACTGCGCTAGCCCCTGTCGTGATGGCAATCTGGGAAAGTCGGATTGATGCCATTCGGGAAACGGTGGGCTATGACGACATCGGCTGGGAAGAATTGCTCGATGTGCTGGCAAGTGAAAATGGCTGGCAGGATTATGGTATCGCAGGTGGACGACGGACAGTCTACTATGGGCATACCGACCCCTTCATTAGCTCAACGGCTCTTTCGACCTTGATTGCCGAATATTATGCGAGTGCGCGGGCGAATGGCTTCACTGGCAGACGTTTAACGCTGGATGAAGTGCGGGATGAAACTGTGCGGGATGGTGTACGTGCAATAGAGAACCTAATTCGCCACTATTCGCAACGGACAACAGAGTTCAAGAATTACATCGCACAGGGACCGAGCTATCTGGATTTTGTCGCGCTGGAAGAGAATGACCTGATTGCCATCAACCGTGGACAAACGGATACGCAACCGCCGGAACAACTCGTCGCGCTCTATCCCAAAGAAGGCACGTTCTGGCATGAGCATCCCTTCGGTATCGTGACGGCTGATTGGGTGACAACGGAGCAACAAGAGGCGGCACGGGTGTTTACGCAATTCGTCTTATTGCCAGATAATCAAGAACTCATCATGAGTTTCGGCTTCCGTCCGGCGAACCCTGATGTGGAGCTGGGATTCCCCTTTGAAGCGCAATATGGCGTGACAGTGGAAGGTCCGAGTACGGTACTTGATGTGCCAGAACCCAATGTCATCGCGGCGATTCAAGAGAGCTGGGCATTCGTCAAGAAGCAAGCGGATGTCATGTTGCTGATTGATGTATCGGGGTCGATGGCAGAGGACAATAAGCTGGAACAAGCCAAGCAAGCGGCGTTAGCCTTTATCGACCAAATGGAAGTGACGAACCGCGTTGGACTCGCCATTTTCAGCAATGAAATTGAAGTGCGGGTGCAACTGGACAACCTTGAATCGAACAAGCAACTGATTATTAGCCATATCTCTGGCTTGCGGGCAGAGGGTGGCACGGCATTGTATGATGCGGTGGTGGATGTCACGGAAATCATGAACACGCAATCGGATGAAGAACGGATTCGTGCCGTGGTGCTGTTGAGCGATGGCTCAGACACGGAATCGCAACGAGAAACGCTGGATGATAGCGTGACAGCGATTAGTGCGAGTTATGATTCGCTCAATCCGGTGATTGTGATTCCGGTGGCGTATGGCTCGAATGCGGATATTCGGGTGCTGGATCGGATTGCAACCGCCAGCAATACGACGCGACAATCGGGCGACCCGACGAGTATCTTGAAGGTGCTGGAGATTATCAGTAGCTTCTTCTAGGCAGTTAGCCAATTCTCTACAAAAAGGACGGTTCATGCGCCGTCCTTTTCGATTTCAAAACGGGCGTCATGGTGTCGGTGTTAGAATCGACGTGTCTAAATCAATCCATGTTGTACAACGTGGATTCGCTCCTGCTGGAATCGGCGACCCATTCATAGTATCCGCGAGTAATTGATCCATCGACATATGAATGGATCCTCGCACCGAGTTTTCTACTACGTCATCAATAGGTGTTGCACCCGTCAAGTTAAACGAGGTGAATTCGAGTGCTGATGCGGAAATACAAGTCGGATCCACCGTTTCATACGCACCAAAATAGTCCAACGAAAAAGTGATGGTCACAGGACCAATTGGTGGTCCCGTTGCACTTGCAGGGTTCAATGGACAACTATTCAAGGTCGCTGTATAAGTTCCGCTGGTCACATTAATCCGCACCAGCTGTAGGAATCCACCGACATCGAAAGTTAAATTAGCGGTTC
>JANQRM010000488.1 GCA_028284565.1 Anaerolineae bacterium
ATAGACTCCTCATCATCTTCTATATTAAGGAGAATGGTGCGTGGGGGTTGGATGGTCTGCGGACTGTCACGGAAGCCCCATTGTTCGGGCTGAGGTGGGGTATCGTTGAGATACAAGCCATGCTCCCATTTCAAGAAGGCGACTCCACGCATATCGACCACGCGCCGTTTGACCGCATCCCATAGGAGTTCCCAATGGGAGTCATCCGTCACATAGGGTCCCATCGGCAGGTATGCCCAATGTCCGACACCAAAGGGCAGGCGTTTGATGAGTATCTGTGCGCCAGCGACGATGGTGCTGTCTTCGCCTTTGACGAGGGCGACACGTTCCACTTGCCAGCCAAATTGTCGTTTAAGTTCGCCCCATGCTGAGAGTTGCAAGACATGCGCGTCGGGCTGTTGAGTTACAAAAGCATCCCATTGTTCAGCCGATGGGGTGATTGTGTTGAGTAGGGTCATGTTGGTATCTTGGTTGATGTGTATCTGCCTACAAGCATACGGGAGTTCGACTCACCTGAAAACCCGAAAGTCATTAAGTCTCTATGGTATAGGGATAGATGTAATGATTTAATGCTTTGTCATATTTGACTTTGGGTAGCGTAATAGCAAGATCATATTCTTGTATCACCCATCCAGCAATCGCATAACCCAGCCCCTCAATTTGAAAGTCTGTAGGGGTGTAGTCTAGTTCGATGACTTCAATCACAAGATGTTGGGAGGCTTTTTCTTGCATTGCTTCGGCGACATAGGCTAAACCATATAAAAAGCTACTTCTCATGTCTGGGTCTACATTCCAGCTACGCGGAAAAGCCAGACCTAAGTAGCGACCAGCGGTAAAGGATGTCCCTTTAAATTCGCGCAAATGATGAATCTGGCAATTAATCTTTACCCACATTCCCGATGTATTTGGACCTTCTTTATAAGTGTATTCACTCAATTCGATTGCTCCTAATGTGGATATATTGATTTATGAACTCACTAAACGCTTCCAGACTTCAATTTCAATTGTAAGGACTTCTGCTGTGATTTCTTGCTCACTCATCCCACGTTCTCTCATTTCTACAAAAGGATGATGTGCTGAAAATCGCCATCCTCGCTCCTTAATAACCATATTGAAGGTATCATAATAGGCATCTGATACATCCAGCTCCGAATACATGAATCTCAATCCTTCGACGAAGTTAAAAACACTTGGCATTTCGTCACCAAAGAACATACGAGGAGCTTTTAGAACTATTTCCAACATTTGTGGAAGTTTATCCAAAGAGTCATTATTCACTTTCATTCATTTGTTCCTTGTGTCATGCTTAATATCAATAAACATTATTATAGAGGTTAATAGTGGGAAACTTAGCACAACAAACCTCAGATCAATTTTGGCAAACACATTTCCCACAACTTGTTGATAAGCTATTGGATGAGCGGACAGCACTAGATATTGAATTTTGGGATCAATTACAGAATGCCTTGGAAACGGAAGATATTGATACACTGGATGCGATTATGCTTGCGAAACCTGCTGTGAAGATAACAACAGGCGATATGTATGTGAAGATTGTCAAGATGGCGAAGCGTATGTGGGATAAGAAACGCTCATCCTTTTATAACCAACAATCCAATTAATTTCCTCATTTTGTTCCCTGACTTCGGTGTTTTATTTCTCTCAAGCGATGTGCTAAAATCGCGGGCAGTTTGACCGATTGCACAAATATTTATTCAAGTCATTGCATCACACAAAGCAGGGTGTTATACTACACACGTTTGTGACAAATGGTGCAATCCGGTTGGGAGATTTTAACCTCTCAACGACCTTTTTCAAACATCCTTACCACTCAGTAGTCAGGAGTATTTGGCTCCGATGAATGTCTTAAATGAATGGGCTTTCATAGGAATTTTTGTAGCACTTTCGTGGGTCTTCCCTGCCTTGCCGATTGGCATCGCGTGGTTGTTCCGCCCCAGCAAACCGAATGTCCTCAAGAGCCAAACCTATGAGTGTGGCGTGGAGACGGTGGGGGATACGTGGGTGCAATTCCGAGTCCAATATTACATCTATGGGCTAATCTTCCTTGTGTTTGATGTGGAGATGGTCTTTTTGTTCCCATGGGCAGTCGCCTATAACCAACTGAATCTGTTTGCGTTTGCGGCGGGCTTCTTGTTCATCTTCTTACTTGCTGACGCGCTGATTTATGCATGGCGTAAAGATGCGCTTGAGTGGCGATAGGGGGTGAGTGATGGATTGTAGTGGGCTTTGCCAAATCTTAGTCGATGCCAACATGAACCCGGGCTTGGCGCAATTTTTGTCGCTCTTGGTGAGTGTCTTGCTCGTCAGTGGTGTGCCGTTGGTAACGGTCATCGTCCTGATTTGGGTGGAACGTAAAATCGCAGCACGTATCCAAGACCGCATTGGTCCAAATCGTGTCGGTCCTTTTGGCTTGTTGCAGACCTTCGCGGATATGATCAAACTGATGACGAAAGAGGATATTACACCTGTTGCGGCTGACCGCTTCCTTTATAACCTCGCACCGATTATCTCTTTTGCTTCGGTTGTCTTGATTTGGGCTGTCATTCCCTTCACGCCGTATCATGTTGGGGTGAATTTGGAGATTGGCGCGCTGTATTTTGTGGCGATTGCTTCGTTTGGGACATTGGCGGTGATGACGGCTGGCTGGGCGAGTAATAATAAGTATGCGCTCTTAGGGGCGTTTCGTGTTGTTGCGTTGCTGGTGAGTTATGAAGTGCCACTCGTCTTCGCGCTGTTGGTTCCCGTGATGCTCGCGGGTAGCATGAATATGCACACCATAGTGGAAGCGCAATCGGGGATGTGGTTCTTCTTCATGTCACCCTTGGCGTTCTTCATTTTTTATATCTCATCCCAAGCGGAAACGGGACGCGCACCTTTTGACCTGATTGAAGCCGAATCGGAATTGGTGGCGGGCTTTAATATTGAATATTCTGGCATGAAGTTTGGCTTGT
>JANQRM010000490.1 GCA_028284565.1 Anaerolineae bacterium
CTCGGCGAAGCTCCCGATATTATTCACCCGATGTGTCGCACGGAAATCTGCAAAGTTGGGTACGGGGTTGTCAAAGTTCTCACTGGTGTATTGGGTGTCCGCAAAGACCCAAGTGAGGATGGGCATATCGTCAACGGCGGCAACGGCTGTCAGGCGAATGGGAATCATTGGGTTCTCAGCTTCGTAGTTTAAGACGACGGGTTGAATATCTCCCACATCGAATTCTTGGCTTAGTTTCATCGCGACAAAGTACATGCCCTCTTCAACATAAACTTGAACTAGAGGTTCCATGACTTCTTCGACACGATAACCGTTTTCGCGTAACCAATTGATGACTTCTTGGGAATCGTCACTGCCGAGGATAGCGTAGTTGTAGGGACCGACATTGCCCTCTTCGACGAACATACCACCACCGCCACCGCCACCACCACGTCCGTCATAGGCGATGAGGTTGTCGCAATAACGCTGGGGTTCAATGATACGAGGTTCAGTCAACTGTTGAAGCAAATCGAGTAATTCGGTTTCTGCCACATCCAATTCAGGAGGCGATGGTACGGGTAGAATCCAACTGAAGTCTTCTGCCGCACCTTGATATTCAATGCCGACGATGGTGGTGATTGTGCCATCCCCATTAATCGTGAAGATAATGCGTTCTGCACTTTGGTCGATAGGGGTGGTGGTACAGAAGAACCCGCCACAGGCAGAGGCGACAAATACACCTAAACTAATCAGCAAAGTGAGTACGCTTAGAATAGAAAGTTTACGCATCATGTTTCCTTTCATTTATCGTGGTTGATTAAATGCTATCCAATTGATTGAATTCAATGGGAATGGTGGTGTTAGCATGGGTAGAAGTAAAGGTTCTAGCTCGTCCCATTCATCTTGTATTCCCTGAATGGTCAAAATATGTCCAGAGCGAGTCAATTTGACATAGCCGACCAGTCCAACTTTATCTGGCGTAAACGGCACGACTCCATAAACCGCATTGGGGTCCGTTGCCATCCCTTCAACTATCCGTTCATGGTGTTCATCCGATAAATTGTACCTCTCTGCCATCAACTCCCAAATCAATTTGAGGTTATCTTCAACTCTCATATTGATGTCGATATCTCCATCCAAGCCTGCCAATTGCTCGACAGGCATAATGCGGAATTGGGTGTTACTATCGGGTCCTACGCCATCCGGCGTGATATAGATATTGTCCCCAACAGTTGTGTATTCCCAACCATCGAGATAAGGGAAGATACCAATGCGACTCAAAAACAAGGTGTGTCGGTGATCTGATGTAAGGAGATATTGGAAAGAGGTCGCATAATCAAGCATCAACTCATACATTTCGCTATTCGTATCCCAATCAGCTTGGCTTGTCAGCATCGCCAACGCAAGGGATTCGCCGAGATATTGAGCTGATAAAAAGGGCGTATAGCGTCGGTAAACGCGCGCTTCATAACCATTGATGGGTGGTAATCTGAATAGTCCTTCTCCAATATCCTCATCAGGCAAGCCTAAGAAGTTCTCAATACGGAAACTAAATCCGCGTTCTTCATACACTTCTTGCCAGATCTCTTTCATCATGAGGAGCATAGGTGGGGTGCTATCATTGCCCTCAAAGTAGGCATCCACCGTATCTTGCGTAACTGGCTCTGGTGCAAAGACGTAGAAGCGGTCAGCAAAGGGGAAATCGGGCGTATCAGGATGTGTCATTGGGATTTCACTTAATACCCAATCCTCAGGATGTGCCACATCCAATAGCCAATCATGTATGCGTGTATGCGTCGTAAATATCGAATCAACGGCTTCTAAATCCACGCCTTTATCTGTGCCACATCCCCAAAAGTGTAAGGGATCAACATGTTCACTCATGCGAATCAAAGAGCTTTGTTTGATACTATCGGATGCTGGAATGAACACGGGGTCAAGTATCATCTGCTCAGGAGACATTTGTGCGCGTAGACGGGTGACATGGGTGAACTGTTCTGCCAACGAATTTAACAGAGGGTCATCATTTGTACGTAGGCGTTCAGTTGATTGAGCATATTCGGTGATGAAGGCTAGCCCATCATAGTCTGCTTGGACTCGATTCTGAAAATCCGTATAGAGTTGTCTGGGGTTGACAGATTGACCAAATACCGATGCAAGATTTTTACCAATCGAATCCACATTATTGCTACCCTTTGCGTCCGATAAATCAATAGGGGGATTGGCGTAATTGTCGGGTTGGTAATAGCTATCGGCGAATATCCATGTAATGATGGGCAAGTCCTCTACTGCCGCGACAGCCGTCAGTCGAATGGGAATCGTCGGATGTTCGGCTTCATAGGTCATCACAACAGGTTGAATATCGCCTACGTCTGATTCTTGACTGAGTTTCATCGCCAAGAAGAACATGCCTTCTTCGACATAGAGTTGCACAAGTGGTTCCATCGCTTCGGTGATGACGTAATTGTTGTCACGAAGCCAGCGAATCATTTCCGTCGCATCCTCACTCCCCAAAATGGCAAAGTCGTAAGGACCGACACTCCCTGTTTCGACGAACATCCCCATATCATCACCGCCACCGCCACCGAAGTCTCCATAATGATAGAGTGAGCCACAGGGGTCTCCCGGTAAGATGACTTGGACTTCCGTATTGATTTGGAGAGTGTCGAGCGAAGCTGTTTCAGCCACGTCCAATTCAGGAACCGAGGGCACAGGGACAACCCAGCTAAAATCTTCTGCATTGCCTGTGTAATTAATACCGACAATCGCCGTGATTGTGACATCCCCATTCACCGTGAAGATAATGCGTTCTGCACTTTGGTCTATCGGTGTGTTTGTACAGAAGAACCCACCACAGGCTGACGAAACAAGAACAGCTAAGCCTATGCTGAGCGAGAGGATGCTAATGATGAGTATGTTTCGCATCAATGTACCTTTCAAAATACAGTCGGAAGATATAACGAAATCTCCTAATTAAAGGAGACTTCCCTTAGCCTGCCGCCCCGGTTGGTGGAGCATTACTCCGCCCTTCACATTCAAATTGGGTAAAAGGTTGATAATTAGGTGAGAAGAATGATTCCCCAATTGCCATCATCAAGTCCAGGTTGATAGCATCATTGACAGCAGAAACCACAAGAGCAAAGTGATGATTAAAGGCAATTATTCCGCTTTCATTTCCGTTCTCAAAGGTGAGTATGGGAAAATCCTCGCATAAGCGGAATAGGTCGGGCGTGAGTGCTTCGGCTTGTTCTGGGTCGATTCGATAGGTTGCTACTACATCATCGATCATCGAACTTGGACCATCTTGATCGTATAGGAGTCGCATCTCAGCTTGAATCGTATCGTCTTCTGGCTCAATCACGATGACCCCTTCTTCATTTACTCGTTCAATCCAGCCATCAGGATAAGCAATCATAGCGGTTCGTGGACTACTCAGCATCAAGGTATGGCGCAAATCGGGATGGAGATAATACTCATAGTTTCGCACGAAGCGTAACATCGCATCAAAGCGAGCTTGATTGGCTTGCCAATCTTCTGGTGGAGCAAGTAGCACAAAGCCCAAACCACCTGCATCTCGTTCATCAATATAAGGTGGTAGGACATACGACCACACTTCTTGATGTGCCAGTCGTGTTGCACCATCTTCATCTTCGATGTCGAAGACAATGTAAAACGAATCCGATGCATACAAAGAGTAGAAACCATAGAACAAGCGAGACATAACTAGCATAGGGGTAGAGGCATTCCCCAGCAAGGCTTGTCGAACATCATCGGCAGTCACTGTTTCAGGTGCAAAGACAAACACATCATGCGTACTCGATGACAAGTCAACTATGATTTGTGTTAAAAACCAATCGTTGGGATGGGCAATAGTCACATGATGCTCTTCGATGCGAGTTCGTCCCTCAGGTAGATTAGTAAAGTTGTTTTCGTCTATAGCAGTCCGACTACTGCATCCCCAATAGAGGAGAGGGTCTACATGCTCATTCAAGTCAAATGACAAGAGGTCAGGCTTGTCTGATGTAGGAACAAATATCGGATCAAGCGTCATTTCTTCTGGCGACATCTGAGCACGTAACCGAGTCACATAGGGGAAATCTTCAACTAAGCGGTTTAACAAATTGTCGCCTTCGATTTCTCCAGTAAAACCACGTTCGATAAGCTCCACACTAGCCCCTGCGAAGTCGGTGATGAAAGCTTTACCCTCGAATTCTGCTTGGAATCGCTTCGCTTCACGAAGGTATTGTCGCAAGGCTGGACTGGTAACGATATTGAGTTCTTCATCAAAGATAGAATCCATCGAAAGGCTGAAGCCACCAATCGTGTGGACACGATGACTTGCTCGCGCATCAGAAAAATCGGGTGACGGATTGGCGAAATTTCCAGGTCTATATTGTGTTTCTGCGAACACCCACACCAATATTGGCATATTATCGACTGCCGCCACTGCTGTCAATCGAATAGGAATGCTAGGATTCTCAGTTTCATAGGTCAGGACTATCGGCTGAATATCACCAACATCAGAGTCTTGCGCGAGCTTCATGGCGACAAAGACCATTCCCTCTTCCACATAGACCTCAATAAGAGGCTCCATTTCAGGTTCAACCTGATAACCATTCTCGCGTAGCCAATTGATGAGTTCCTGTGAATCATCACTACCGAGAATCGCATAATTGTAGGGTCCAATGCTATCTTCTTCGACTAAGAGACTGCCACCGCCACCACCAAGACCGTGTGCCGCCATTAGCCCATTGCAATAGCTTCTAGGGGTAATAAATTGCGGTTCGGTTATACGTTGTAAGATGTCAAGCGAACCCGTTTCAGCAACATCAAGTTCCGGCGCAGAAGGAAGGGGCAGAATCCAACTAAAATCCTCTGCCTCACCTTGATATTCAATTCCAACAATCGCGGTGACTGTCCCATCCCCATTCACGGTGAAGATGATTCGTTCCGCGCTTTGGTCGATGGGGACATTGGTGCAGAAGAATCCGCCACAGGCAGAGGTAACAATGATGCTGATGGCAAAGAATGATGAGATAAGTGTGAAAAGTACAAGGTTTCGCATGATTTGACCTTTCTTTTTACACATGAACCATAACCCCAAGCAAAAGCAAGTGTTGGAGTCATCGGCTATTTTAAAGTATGACAGATGCATTCTTATGTTAGTATACGGCAAGCTGACGGTTTGCAGGTGACTGAATGACGGAGCTTGCAACCCCCCAGATTGAGATTCGTATAGCAAGGGCGATTCATCCACACAACGGACTATGGCATGATTGAAGCACAACAGCGCATTCAAACACCCAAACAACTAACTTACGACGGCTTATCTGACCAAGATATTCAGGCACGTGTCCAACGAGGCGAAACCAATGACTTCGAGGCACGAGTTGGACGCTCGTATGGACAAATCGTCATTGATAACATCTTTAATCTGTTCAATATCGTTTTAGGGACATTGTTGGTTATTGTCATTCTCTCTGGTGACATTGGGACGTTTATCTTTGCGGGATTTAGCGTCATCTCGAACTCCTTTTTTGGGATGATTCAGGAGATTAGTGCAAAACGTCAGCTTGACCAACTGGCGGCGTTATCCGAGCAAACGGTGAAAGCATGGCGGTCTGGCAATTTGATTGAAGTTCCCATGAAGCAGGTTGTCAAAGATGACTTGATTGTTATCGAACCCGGTGATCGGTTGGTCGTGGATGGCGTAATCGTTGAGAGTGATTCGCTTGAAGTGGATGAGTCGCTTCTCACAGGCGAATCGGATGCCATCTATAAAGAGAAGGATGCGGAGGTCTATTCAGGATCATTTGTCACTGCGGGTAAAGGCGTGATGAAAGCCACCCGCGTTGGTGCTGAGAGCAACATCAACAAACTGTCTATCGTTGCCAAAGAATACAAGAACGTCAAAACTCCGACTCAGCGCAAAATCGACATCACGGTTGAGATTACCGTGATGATTATGTTCGTGTTTGTGCCTATGCTCTTCATCTCTGGCGCATTGGAACAGTTGCCATTCTTACAGATCATTCGCAACAATGTTGTGTTTGTGACAAGTCTTGTGCCACAAGGCTTGGTCTTGGTGGCGATTCTGTCATTGACGATTGGGGCGGTTAAAATCAGCCGACATGAAACACTCGTGCAAAAAGTCAATGCAGTCGAATCATTGGCGAATGCCACCGTTCTTTGTTTTGATAAAACAGGCACACTGACAAAGAATCAATTGGCTGTGACTGAAATTATCCCGTTGAGGGATGCACAATCGGACAAGATACACAACAATTTGTACACCTATCTCCACAACCTTGCCCACCTCAATCACACGGCAAAAGCAGTTGAGCGATATGTCAGTAAAATCGTCATCCAAGATCGCGTTGATGAAAAAGAGCAGGAGATTCCCTTCACGTCTGGGCGGAAGTGGGGAGCAGTGGTTGTGGATGGGACGACACTGATTATGGGCGCGCCAGAACGCCTCTTAGATGATCAGCAAGCTATTCAACAAGCCAAAACGCTCTCGTCCGAAGGAATGCGTGTTCTCGCCTTTGCGACATCCGATTCTATTCCCGATGGCACGTTCATAGGCAAACAGGTCGAGGCGCAGGCTCTCATCGTCATGAGCGACCAAATCCGCGATGACATTCAAGAGACCCTGCAAGCCTTCCGTGATGAACACATCAAACTCAAGGTTATATCGGGCGATAGCATAGATACAGTACGCGCGATTGCCGAACAAGCGGGGATGGATGTCTCTGGTGGCGCGTATACTGGCGAGCAATTGGATGCCATGTTGGATGGAGAGTTGGACTCAGTGGTAGCAACCTCAAATGTTTATGCACGAATTGAACCGGATACGAAGCAACGCATTGTCGATTCCTTACAAAAGCAGGGTGAATATGTGGCAATGGTTGGGGATGGTGTCAATGATGTCCCAGCGTTGAAGAAGGCGAATCTGGCGATTGTCATGAATGATGGGACGCAAATCAGCAAGGATGTTGCCGATATTGTGTTGCTGAATAATGCCATGTCCACTCTCCCGCTTGCTTTCCGAGAAGGACGCGAGACAACCCAGACCATTTTCGGCACGATGAAGCTCTTCTTGGTGCGGAACTTCTATAATATTTCACTCTTCATCTTCGTCGCCTTTATGTCATTGCCCTTCCCAATTACGCCTGTACAGATTAGTTGGGTGACATTTGGGACAGTCAATATCCCCGCGACCTTTATTGCCTTCGCGTGGTGGCGACCCGAATATATGGCGCGCTTCCGTCGGGATGTCATGGATTATATCGTGACCTTTGGCTTCATTGGCTCAGCGATGATGACTCTGCTTTATGCCATCGTCTACTTTGGTAGTGAGGGCGATATTGAACTCACACGCAGTTCGATTACCATTTTGGTCGCGCTCTATGGGATGTTAATCGCATGGAATATTCATGGTGTCGATGTCTATCGTCCGCAAACCTTCCGCACGCATCGACGTTTGGCAATAACCATGGTGGTGCTGACAATTCTCACGATTTTAGCGATGTATGTCTCTCCAAAGACCTTTGAATTCCGTCCCTTCACTGTTGATGACATCTGGTTCATTATTGCGATTGTGGCGATTTTCAATCTCACGATGATGTTGGTCACGCATGGGATGCATTATCGTTATCTGGTGAATCGTCTCTGGGAACTCTTCGATGCGCGTGGAGGTGAACAATCTTCTGGCTTCCGTGAACAGGCAGGTTAATTACGATAGCTTCGATTTAATTTGTTGGGCGATGTAATGTGCAGTCCCCATGATGGAAATCATGGGATTCACGCCTGTTGCGGTGGGTAATACACTCCCGTCTGCGACGAATAGATTTTTGACTTCGTAGCTCTCACCCGTGGGGTCAATGGCTCCGATTTCTGCACTGCCCCCAATGCGACAGGATGACATCTGATGTGCGCTAAAGAGTGCATAGGCATTTGGATGGAGTCCGGCATTCTCGACTCGTTGAATGAAGGAATCGAAACTGCCATTTTGTCCTCTGGTATAGCTATATTGAGCGTTGTGTCCGGTGTAGACGGTTTTTGCACCCGCCGCATGATGCACCCGTAATGCCTCGACCAACCCCTTTTGCAGATGGGCTAAATCATAGGGATGGACACGATAATCCAATCGGGAATTGCCTTTGCGGTCTACGGTCACATGCCCACCATGAAAGTCGCGTGTGAGGACGATCACATTTGCCATATGATGAATGCGCGAGACAAGTTGCTTATGATTCAATGCTGATGTCCACGGCAGGGATGCCGCCGACAAGCCCGGATGTGCCGGGGCTGTTTCCAGATAGACTCCGTAGCCCCGTCCATCTAAGTCTGCGAATTGTCGAGAGTAACGCGACATGGGAACACCACGCCACGGCAAGACTTCCTCATCAAATTCGCTAAATACGACAGTCACAGGATGGAGGTGTAGATTCGCGCCGATATTGGGATTATGCAAACCAGAGCGTCGGAGAATTGCTGGAGTATTAACTGTACCAGCTGAAACAACAACAGCTTTTGCTCTGACCGTGACTTCGTAAGATTCACCTTCGGGGTATTGCACTGTGATATTCGCGCCCACTGCTCTACCCGACTCGACATTAATGGACTTAACATTGGCATGAACGAGTATCCTCGCACCACGGTCATGGGCATCCTGTAGATAGGTTTTCAGCGTGCCTTGTTTTGCACCAAAGGGACACCCATAGCCACAGAAACCGCAATCTTCACAACCTTTGACGTTACGTGGAATCACGCCCAGATGATAGTTCAATTGCTCACATCCGCGCGCAAGCATCGAGTTGTTGGGGTTGGGAATGCTTTCATCGATGTTAACATTCAGACGATGACTCACTGCATCGAAGCTCTGTTGCATAGCAACACTATCTGCGCCATCAAAACCATAGTCGCGTGACCATTCCTGTAATACATGGTCGGGTGTGCGGAACGAGGCAGACCAATTGACCGTTGTACCTCCGCCCAGTGTACTGCCTGCTAACACAAGCATCGCTGTGTCATTCGTTGCTAATGCCCCGCGTCGTTCAAATAACTTGGCGGTGCTTTCGATTTCACGTCCATCGAAGTCTTGCTCATTGTGATACGCGCCTTTTTCAACAATAACGACATCAAAGCCTGCTTCTGTGAGTTCACCTGCGACCACACCACCGCCTGCTCCAGAACCAATGACGAGTACATCTGTTGTTAGGACAGTATCACTATCCACCCGCGTGGGATGAATGGTGCGCTGAACCTCTTGTCCACCGGGAGGTCCTTCGTAGTTAAATGACTCCCAAACTGGATTCAGCTTGTCATCAGGCATATGAGCATAATGGAGGAAGAGAGCTGTGCGTTTGATAGATTGAAAGGCTTTCCGCTTCGTTTCAAGGCGACTATCTCCCCAATTGAAGAGGAGAGCTTCGCGTTCCTCGAATGTCATGTCCTCAAATGATTTTTGGATGCCTCCTGTCAGCCGATTGATGATGCCACTATTGAAGGTGCGCATAAGCAACCGGAACTGCTGTAAATCAAACTGGCTTCTTGTTGTTTCGAGGGTTTCTTCCAACATCTCTGCCACACCATAATCGGAGGCTTTCGTCTGATAAAGCGCAGAGTTCCCATTTGACGGTATATCCAGTTCAGGAATTAAGGTATCACAGATGAGGGTAAGGATTTGGCGTTCGCGGTCACTCAAGAAGGGCATTGGCTTCTCTTCAATCAAGTTAGGGGTTTATTGTTTCCATTCTAGTATAACGTGACAAATTCTGCTTGAGCGAGAATCTGAGGTACTGATACAATACAATTGTGCATTTTTCAGATAATGATGAAAGTTCTATGACCCAAGACACCGTTGCTCCCGATTCCATTTTTGCCGATGACCCCGAATTCGGACGATATATCTCTCATCATCCCAGCAACCGCATCCGCTTGATGATTCAAGGAGCATTGCTCTATGGCATCCCCGGCGTATTAATTCAAGTTCCCTTTCTGTCGGTGGAAGATGACATTGCCTCCGCCATCTTAGTCGGTTTCTATGCGGCGTTGGCATTGGCAGTCGGATGGTATGTCTTGCATCAGTGGAATCGAGAAGTCGTCGTGTATGAGCATGGTTTCACCTTCCGCGAGGGATCGCATACCGCTATTTTCAAATTTGATGAAATCGCAAGTATCCGTCAAAAGGGGGAGCGGATCGCCTATTTTGGATTTATCCGACGAGATGTTTACGATATTACACTCAAGACCATTCGTGGCGAAGTCATTAAGTTGACCAATCTCTACACGGATATTCAACAACTTGGCACGAACTTGGAACGAGGCATTCATCGCACGCTCCGCCCGCGTATTCAACAAACCTTAGCTGAAGGACGACGGGTCGATTTTGGCGAACATCTTGAAGTCAGTCAACAGGGATTTCACGGCGATGGTACGACACTTAATTGGGAAGACTATGCAGGATATCAACTTGGTGGGGGCAAGTTAGAACTGTTAAATCAGCAACACAGCATTTGGTTGACGATACCACTTGAGTCACTTTATAATCCGACCTTACTCGTCGAACTGCTACGTGAGCGAAGTCAAGAGAGCCAAGTTGAAGAGAATTTAATCGAGATTCTTAATGACGACGAGTCTCAATCTACTGCGAGTCAGTAAGTGATATGACGTTGAAACCAGAAGGGATAATTGATAGTCAAGAAATTTTTGAAGAAATTTCCGTGATTATCAATCGTCTCAAACATGAAACCTGTTGGCAACATACAAGAGGCTATTTAGGCGTATACCAACTTGATTTTGGTGAAAAAGTAGAATTTGGTCCTAGCTTACTTGGTAGTTATTGGATAAGTACGGATTGGAACGATTTTATTGTCAAAAATAAACACGATGCAACTTTGATAGATACTCGTGATATAGACATAAACGAGCCAGGGGTAATCGAACAAATTAAGGTAATTCTAGATGAGTTTATTGGCAAAAGCATAACAGCGATACATATGGACTATGATATGCTTACCCTTCAATTATCATTGGGTGAAGAGTTGACATTTGAAATCATTCCGACGGATGAAGATGATTTCCCTTATTGGCTGATCCTTTTTCCAGATAAAAAGTCACTGAAAGTTGGCAGAGGGCGAACTTATTCCTATCAAATGGATAAGTAATGATTATGGTTCAAGCTCTTTTAAAGCAACAAAGGCACGGATTTCGATTTGACGATATTCATCATCCCAATCTTCCCCTTGTACTTCAGCAATGAGGCTTCTTTTGATTTCCTCGTGCAATCGCCAGCGAATGAAGGGGATAATCATGCTCATATCAACATCATTGCAAAGTGGATTGTTGTCACAATAGGCACGGATATAATGTTGCGCGCGGTCTCGATGGAGATCATCGCCTGTGGAAACTTTGCAAAATTCCCAGACTGACCATGCCAATTCTTCCAGATACCAATCGATTCGACTCTCATCCCAATCGAGAACACCTGTGATGTTTCCGTCTTGTGTCAAAATATTCCCCCGATAGTAATCCCCATGCACCGCCCCTTTGATTAGAGATGTGCCGCTGTCGATGGAGGCACGCCACTCATCGAGTTGTGGGTCTTGAATTTCAGGTGGCAATTCGATTTCATTGTTGTCCGCATCTATCATTTCTGACTTAGCTGGATAGGGAGGCATCCCCCATTCATGTGACTTCAGATGAATCTGCGCCAACAATTTTGCGCTGGCTTGTCTCAAACTCTCATCATCTCGATTTAGGGTTTCACCTTCAATATAGGGCTGAATGATAACTGGTTGCCCCTCATAGATCATCAGCGTGTCACCGTCTTTTGTAAGTAATGGGGCAACGACTTGTGGAATGCTTGCTACTAAGTAACGAGCAAATTTGTATTTCCAACGCAATCTATCTGCATCGCGCCATGCTGGACTGATACGAACAACAACCCAGCCTCGATTCGATTTGGCACGCCACACGTCACACTCATAGCCACCTGTCAGTTGGGTAAAGTCGGTAAGTTGACCCAGTTGATATGTGGTAGTGACTTGATGAATTAAGTCTGAAGATAAGGAAAGTGCTGAGTGAGTCATCAGGTGTATTCATTCAAATGAGTTCACCAAAGAATAAATAGAGATTCATTCGCTCGCTAGTGGTAAAATAAGTAGCCTTGCTCTGGACACGTTTTCATTTTCGCAATACAGTTATAGGGAAAGTTTCGTAACCTGACTCGGAGAACACTATGTCGAATTGGTGGGGAACACGCAAAAATGTGTCGTCCCGGTTGATATGGGAAGTAGAAGCGATGAAGGCAACCTTTGGGAATACCTTCAAGCTCATCGTCCCACCCTTTGGGGGCTTGCTGTATTGGCAAGGCTATGTCGAGATTAATATGTCGATTTTAGACCAACCGGAACATACGCTGAAGATTGTGTATCCCAAAGAATACCCCAACCGTCCCGCCGAAGCCTATTGCATCCGCCCCCGCATCTATAGCGAAAAACATCAATATGAAGATGGACAACTCTGCCTTTTTAATCCAAAAGATGGCGAGCAATATGGCTGGAATCCGAGCAAATCAACAGCAGTCACAGTGGCAGGTTGGGCAGTGCAATGGCTCTATGCCTACTATACTTGGCGGTCTACAGGTAAGTGGCCCGGCATTGAAGAACGGGTAAAATCGAGTACCCCCTTACCGCGACGACGTGGGAGATAGTGGCAATGACGGAAGAGGTCGATTTTCTCAAATTAATGCAACTGGAAATGAATGTCTTATCCAGACGATTACGAGGCATGGCGATGATTTCACGCGGGATTGTTCCGAATTTGGTCTTAGCACAACGAGTCGTGGACAAGATGCGTTCCGCTGCTAGTCAGTTCCTTGCCGATGAAACCGGTGAGGCGATGATCGGCTTAATTGTCGAGAATGACACGCCGGAAGGGTTGCCGACGATTTATGTGCTGGATACGATTTCCCCCGATGAAACTGCTGTCCGTCGCTCACACACTTTCCAGCAAGGCGATAACCTACAAGATGAAATTATCTGGTGGTTGCAAGAGAACTGGTATATGTATCGAGAGCAGAAGCGCGGTACAGATGAACTAAGTGACCGCTTCGATGTACCCTTAAGTTATGTTGGCGATTGGCATAAACAGCCCGGCTCCATGATTCAACCAAGTCATGGCGATTTAATGACCGCGCTCTCTTGGTTGGATGATCCTGAAAACAATATGGAATACCTGCTTGTCCCCATCGTCACAGTCGGACACGCACCCATCATTGGAATGTCCGATGTCAAAGTGAATTACATCACCTCTGACATGGATGACGGGACATTCATGCGAGTCGATTGGTGGTATATCCATCAAGATGTGCGTGTCTTCCAACCCCTCCATCCGGTGGTTACACCCAATGAAGAGTTGCCCCAGATGATGAAATACTCATGGCATCTTGTCCATGAAGGACGTGCGGGCGAAGAAATTGTCGCGCTGGAATATGACGGTTGCTGGGTGTCGTCCCTGATTTTATGGGAAGCGGATGAAGAAGTACCCTTAGAAGTTGGCTTTATCATCGCACGAGCTGGCGCACGCAAATTGATTTTGCTGATTACCGAGTCGGATTATCCTGAGACTCCACCCGATGCCTACGTCGCAGATTCCTATCAAGGGCTGAATTTGTCAGATGAATATGAGGCTTTCAAAGGCTTATGGGAACGCTCAGAAAAAATTGATGTCCCTGATTTTGAGTGGGATGCAACCATGCGCTTGATTGACTTTGTTCATGCCATAGAAGACCATGTGGGCATCGAGCGACCTGAACGAGAACGGGTGGTGATTCCTGTAGAAGAAGATGGGAGTGATGTATCTGCCGATTCTGATGAAGAAACGGACGAAACCCGCAACGAAATGGAAGCCGAGTTCGTAGAAGAAGATGAAGACGCAATCGAGGGTGCAGTTGAAGAATCCAATCAGGAGATCGTCAAAACCTTAGACGACTTGACAGACCTCGAACCCGAAGATGTTGATGAAACCAGCAAGGAAGAAACACCATGACGCAATGGGAGCGTGTTGAACGTTTATTTGGAAGCGAAAATCTTAAACGACTCGGCGAGAAGCGTGTCGGTGTCGTTGGCTTAGGCTCTGGAGGGGGCTTTGTCGCGCTGAGCCTTGCAATGAGCGGCATCCAGCATTTCCTCTTAGTTGACGATGATGTAATTGAGGAAGGTAATGTCACTCGGCATGTCGCTGACTTGCGTTATGTTGGTCAGAACAAAGCGACAGCAGTGGCAGATTTAATCAAAAATCGCAATCCCAATGCCAAAATCACGGTGCGGGAAGGGCGTATAGAAAATTTCTTGGACGATTTGGACGATCTCGATATTTTGGTTGTTGGTGTGGATAATGAGAATATTAAATATATCCTCAATGAAGCCCTGCTCAAACGTCGCCTGACGGCAACTTATGCCGGAGTCTATGAGCGGGGTGAAGGGGGCGATGTTGTGATCATACGCCCTTATGATGGTCCGTGCTATGCGTGTTGGGCGGCTGAATTACGTGAAGGCGCGATGATTAGCCCAACGCCTGAAGGTGATTTGGATTATGGCATGATTGGCGAAGATGGGACTCTTGATGCTGAGCCCGGATTATGGTTGCATGTTGCCAAAGTGGCAAGTGTTCAGTCTGATTTGGTGCTGAATGAGTTATTGCGTGGGACGGATGTGAGTGAAGAAATGCCGGGCAATACGCTTATTCTCGCCAACAACAGTGTAGAGATTTTTGACGGAATCGAAAGTCATCCACATACTGCAATTTGGGTGGATGTTGAACGTGACCCTGAATGCTTGGTCTGTGGAGAGAAGTTACGTCAGATTTCACTCGTCCAAGAAGATGAACAACCGATTTCGCTAGACGATTTGGCGGCTTCCGATTTGATGACAGATGTCGTTTTTGAAGAGGAAGACACGTTAGATTAGGGCAGGTCACCACGTCTAAAGATAAGAAACTCATAAAACCTGCAAAAATTATGTTCTAAGACTTGAAAGTTGTGCTATTGTATATAGGAACTCAGTCGAATAGTAAGCAAAGTCAGAAAGGAGAGGTCATCGCGTAGAGAAAGCGTGATGACAACACCAGAATCATATGGCTGAAGAAAACAACACCCCTCTCGACAACAACGATGAGAACCCGCCTGTGGAGATTCCCGGCACATCGTCGAATATCCCCAACAACCCACCACCTCCAGCAAGCGAAGATTTGGATGATCGCTTAGAACGCTTGGGTGGGGAGCCTGCTCCGGTGATTACACCCGAAGAATTTGCACGTCTGCAAAAAGCT
>JANQRM010000496.1 GCA_028284565.1 Anaerolineae bacterium
CATCTATGCATTGGGGATGACCTTTTACGAGATGGTGACTGGACGTGTCCCCTTCCAACCCTCATCGGCTTATGAAGCTCTGCAAATGCACACGCGCAATCCTATTCCACCGCCAACTCAGGTGCGTCCCGGTTTGCCACCCGAAATCGACGGGATTGTCTCGCGTAGCTTAGCGAAAGACCCCAACCAACGCTATCAATCGGTTGGCGATATGTTGGCACAAGTGACTCGTCTACAAGGCGGGGGGCAACAATCCCAAGTTGGCTATGCCACTCAACAAGAACAGCAAGGTCCTGTTAACTATGTCACCCGCCACGATTCCAATCCCATACCCTTACAAATGCCTCAAATGTCGGTGGAAGGGCTAGCACCCGTTGAGCAGGGACGCACACGCTTGGTCTATTTCCGTGAAGGACAACCGCAACAGTCAGCATGGCTTTCGGATGGGGTTATCAATATCGGGCGTGATTCGCAAAGTAACAATTTGACACTCGAAGGGGAACTCGTATCACGAAATCATGCACGTGTCGATAGAGGTTCAGATGGTCATTATTATCTAACCGATCTCGGCTCCCGTAATGGGGTCTGGTTGGGTCCGAAACGCTTAACACCCAAACAGCGGACCCTCTGGCATCCCTCACAGGTGGCGCGAATAGGTGAGTATTGGGTGAAATTGGAGGATGGACGAACCACTCCTCAACAGCGGAATCCGGGGATTGTGGCACCGGTGGTCAGTGGCAACAATGTTAATAATCCCAATGCCGCGCCTAGACGCGAGTCCGATAATGTTGGCATTCGCATATTTGAACCCAATGTAGCGGTTGACCCCGGTGAAACAGTCATTGTTGAAGTGGAGGTCATCAACAAATCGAATGAACACAATAGCATCACGCTGGACATACCAAATTTACCCACCCATTGGTATACGCTTCCGCAAGATGCTGTTCATTTACAAGGGGGGCGTTCTCAACGGGGAAATATCACCATTCACCCGCCTAGAAGTTTGGAAAGCACATCACAAGTTCCTGCAACGAGTGTCTTTGCCCGTCGCGCGATTGACCCCAATGATTATGCCTCTGCGCCTTTATTTTTGAATATGGGTGGTTTCTCGCAAGTTTCGACCCGCCTTGATCCCAAGCGTCTCGAAGGCGACCGCCCGGCTTATCTCTATTTGACCAATCAGGGCAATCAGCGTGAAATCTGGCAGGTGAGTGGCAGTGATGTGGATCGTCTGCTGGATATTCGGCTTGATCCCTCTCAAATGACAGTTGAGCCGGGTCAATCGGCACAGATGGCAGTGCGGGTGAGTTCGATGCGTCGGCGAGCGATTGGCAATCGCAAAACCGTGCCGTTTACCTTGACGATTAATCCCTTGCACGCCGATGGACGACAGGAATCACAAGCGGGTGAATATGTCGATGTGCCGTATGTCTCTGCACGGGTGCTATCCATTATCGGGGGAAGCTTGCTGGCTGGAATTCTCATCTTGCTCTTCTTAGCGATTCTGCTGAGTCTGTTGCGAAGCGGACAAGGCGATGGAACGGCGGTTGCGGATGGTGGTGGCACGACTGTCATTGCGACTCCCACCGCGTGTTCACCGGAGGATGCCCAATGCGATACGGATGGGGATGGCTTAACAGATGTCGCGGAAGCCGAATTTGGGAGTGACCCGACCAGAGCCGACTCTGATGGGGACGGTTTAAATGATTTACAGGAACGCCAAAACGGAACCGACCCCAACAATGTGGATACGGATGGGGACACCCTCAATGACTTTTTGGAATTAGGACAACGTACCAGCCCCATAAATGTAGATACGGATGGGGACGGAATAAATGATAATATCGACCCGCAACCCTTAGTTCCAGCAGAACCCACAGCCGATGCCGCAGGGACACAGGCGGCAGGGCAGGGAACTGCCGAAGCACAAGGCACGCAGGGGGCAGACCAATCGGGGACTCAAGATGCACAGGCGACTCAGGCACAAGAGACAGCCAATGCTATCGGCACACAAACGAATATGCCTGTGTTAACGATCAATGACCCACCCACTATTCCTGAAGGTGATGTAGACGGTACTACGGTTGTCATATTTACCATCTCTCTCTCCGTACCCAATCCGGGACCTGCTCCAATAACGGTCAATTATGCCATCACGCCCGGCACAGCGATGGATGGGTCAGATTATGACTCAGGCAGTGTGACCCCCGGCTCACCCATTGTTTTTAACGTTGGTGAAAGTGTCAAAACGCTCTCTGTTCCCATTATTAGCGATCTTGTTGCAGAAACGACTGCGGAGACCTTTACCGTCACGCTATCGGGTCCCACGGGGGCGACACTTGGAAAATCAGTTGGCGTTGGCACAGTTAACGACGATGATACGAGTCTTCAGTTGCCAGTCGTCAATATTGATGATGCCTCAGTGACAGAGTGTGATATGGGTGATCCAGTGGCAAATATTATCTTTAACGTCACGATTTCTACAGCTCCTACTGTGGATGTAACCATACCCTTCGCCGTTTTGGGTGGTACTGCCCAAGTTGGGACGGACTATAACAACCCCTCCACAACATCGATACCGTTTACAGCAGGCGACGCGACACCCAAAACAATCACTGTTCCGACTATTTGTAATGACAATCCTGAACCAGATCGCAACTTCACGGTAGTACTCCAAGGTGGGGCTGGAGTTACCTTTAGCAAAAATATTGGCGTTGGCACGATCGTCGATAATGATTTGCTGAATTTACCTGTGATTAGTATTAGCGATGGTTCCGTTACGGAGTGCAGTTCTGGGACAGTAAATATGACATTTGATGTGACGGGCAATGGGACGTTTACCACAGATATTATTGTCAGTTTTTCCATTGCTCCTGGAACGGCGGATGCGAGTGATTATGATTCGACGATGGTGTCGTTTGGCGGTACTACTCTACCGCCTCCCAACTCCTTTACGTTACTTCAGGCTTCACCAATGGGAACCCTAACTGTACCAATTGTCTGTGATATGAATGTTGAACCCACGGAGGAATTCACCGTTATTTTGGAGAGCGCACCAGGCGCGACTTTTGGTAAAAATGTGGGAACTGGAACGATTATTGACGATGATTTACCGGCTTCAATTACGGTGAGCGATTTTACAGCGAGTGAATGCAATGGAGCAGGCACGAACGCCTTTACGTTTGATATTACGTCTGTAATGGGGAATACAACTGTAGAATACGCGATTATTGATGGGTCCGCTACGATTGCGGACTCTGATTATTCTGTTCCTGCATCAAATCCTGCGAGTCCACTATCGTTTGCGGCTACAACAACACATACAATTACCGTTGATGTTACCTGTGACAGTACGTTTGAGACTGATGAAAATTTCTCGATTGTCTTAAGTAATCCTGTGAACGGAATAATTAGCAAGGGCATTGGGGTAGGGACAATTCTGAATGATGATAACCCGCCAACGATTACGATTGATGATGTTGCTTTAGACGAAGGTGACTCCCCTATGCCTCCTGGTTGTACAACTACAGCGTTCGATTTTACAGTTCGGATTTCCCAAAATGTGCCAGCAACGGTCAATTATAGTATTAATGAAGGATCAGCGACCGACCAAACCCCAGATAATGATTATGATCCACCAACTATAACACCGATTACTTTTCCAGATACTGACGGCTCGCCTCTGACAGAAACAATTACTGTTAATGTCAATTGTGACACTACACCAGAACAAGACGAAACCTTTACTGTGATGCTATCTAATCCAATCGGAGGAGTTATCATAAAGGATACAGGGATCGGGACTATAATAAACGACGATGTGCCAACGATATCGATACGTCCGGCACCGGACGTTAATGAAGGGACCCCGCTTTGTAGTGCAAATGGTTGTGGTGAAACACATTTGGAGGGCGTCCAATTAGTTTATGAAGTAGAGTTGACCGATCCAAATCCAGGTCCGGGAAATATAACTGTTGAGTACCAAACAACTACCATTGTTCCTACATGTTCTATTTTTCCCGCATCCCCCGGTCAACCAGGCAACCGCAATCATCCTAATCCTGACTATGTAGCTCAATCTGGTGTGTTACAATTTGCACCAAATGTCACTAATCAATTCATACATATAGATGTATTAAGTGACAATGATAGTGAGTTTATTGAAGGTGTAGTAGTTCGGCTGTTCAACCCTTCTGGCGCAACATTAGAAGATATACCTGAAATCAACAGTGGATGTATCTTGGATGATGATTAATTAAGAGCCGAGCTATGTTGTCTCGACTCTTTTTGTTGACATAAACGCTTAGTTTGTTGGGACGAAAGCCAATAGGGTTTGGGGCCATCTGTCGGTGATAATGAGGAAGCCCATGTCATCGAGGCGGACAATGCCTTCCCAGTTGCGTCCACGGCTGTCTTCTGTCATGAGCAATTGAATCGGTGGTGTATCGACCAATTCAATTCCATCGTCGGTATATTGTAAAGCAACCAGACGTTCAAAACCGTCGAATTCTGCTTGGCTGGCTCCCATGCCATATTGCTCGAAGAGGGGGTCACTCTCAACAGCCAGAAAATCTTCACCAGAGAAGAAGTAGTTAATCACCCAGAAGACCCCATTTTCATCATGTGCTGTGCCATCTGTCACGCGCCAGTTGATGTTGGGGAAGGGCAATGTTGACAACTCACCTGTGAGCAAATCAATTTGATAAGCCACAGGGTTTTCATTGACGGTTGCACCATTGGCTTCATAGGTAGCGACGACAGTATTGCCCACGAGCATCATATTTTCATATGCCATATTGTTAAAGTCTGTTTGGCGTGGAATCTCAATGAAATCATCCAAGTTGAGGTCAATGCCACTGAGTCCGGGGCGGATTTGTCCCGAAACGAGATAGGAACGCATGGTGGGGTCATCTCGATTGACCGTATCGGCTTCGATGGCGAGGAAGATTTGGTCACGCACAAAAAAGCCACGGTCTGTAATGACAACAGCGGCTTCAAAGCCATCAAATGCCACGGCAAAGCCATTCACCGTTTGCAGGATGTCTTTCCCATAAAGGGGGACAGGGCGGGGTTCAAGCGGTTCGGGATTGTCTTCTGCCAGATAGTCGAGGATGTCATCTTTTTCTAGCGCGAAAAACATACCGACATTACCTTCAGTCCGATAAATGAAGGGATTTTCTGTGATGAAAATCAACCAATCATTATACCAGACCAGCGATGAAATCTCGGCATTTCGTTCTGAGGCAGGACCTACCAGTTCAATAAATTGTGGTGCAGTTTCTTCGGCTTCTTGGGCAATGACGAGCGGAATCATGAGGAACAATAAGGTAAATAAAAGTAGTGCCTTGCGGAACATTGTGTAACCTCCTAAAAATTAAGTGATATGATGCGAAAAGGTCGCAAGGTCTATTGTAACGAACTTAAGTTTAAGAAACGAGGCGAAGTCTTATTAAACATACGTCAAGGAAATCATGGTAGATTACAATGTCGTCTGGTGCAATAACCTGATTTTTCTAACTTAGCTAATAGATGAATTATGCTTGCTCAAAACTGCATGTTGGTACCCTCCGCCAGCGTACTGTTCGAGAAGTTCGAGCATATCTTGGATTGCATTCTCGACATCATTGTGTCCACCCTCATGATGGGCTTCGATAGTGATAATCGCATGGGTGGTACTGGGGTTGGCGGCACTGTGTCGGCTTTGTCGCCAGCACCAACGTCTGGCAAAGACACGTTGCTCTTCATCCGAGAAGATGACCTCATCAACATCAGGATGAATGACTTCATCTCCATGCAACTCAGTATACCTCTCAGTTCCGTCGGCAAAGTGAACGGTCAGCGTGCCAGTAATCTCCGCTTGATCAATAATAGCTATCGGAACGGCGTAGCGTATACTGATAAGGTTGCCGATGTCAACCAACGTATTGATGCTTGGAATGTCCCCCTTTTTGGTCAGACGACGCAGAAGGGCTTCACTCGCACTGCGGTATTTGGTAGGATTGACTCCAAAACTACTGAGAGCACGTCGCCATGCGGATAGTGAAGGTATTTCACTCAAGGGTGTATCGCCAATCCTCTCGATGATTGCCTGTTGTTCAGCAAGATAACGTTCCTTTAGTTCATCGCTTGGCGGTGGATTAGTCATGTCTTCGGCAAGAATTATGCCTCCAGCGAGATAGGGAAACTTCTCTAGGATAGCGATATCGTATTGAAAGATTGCCATGTTAATCTCCTACGAGAGGTTGTCTTTTGCGTTTAAGGTCTTGGTGGTCGAGGCGTTGAACTGCCCATACCCAAATGACCAACGGAATGATGCTTGCCATGCCCGTCCATATCACGACTTGTTGCACATTTTCACTCCCGACACTGTCAATCAGCATCCCAACGACAATCGCGCTGAGGGCTTGCATCAATTCAAATCCCGCGAAGTCAATCGAGAACATGCGCCCTAAATATTCATCGGGTACGACCTTTTGGATAATCACCGAACTATAGGTCCAGTTGACTGAACCACCCATAGACCGAAGCATCAAGGCAAGGATTGCCAGTTCAAACGTGGGGGCTAGCCCAAAGAAGAACCAGCCAACTGTCGCCCAGATAAAGCCGACGATCATCAAACGACGCAATATTCGCACTGTGCCATCACTGAATCGGTTGGTTAAGACAGGACCCAAAATTGCACCAAAGCCAAAAGCACTCCACAGTATTGCCATTGAGGTCGTGCCTTGCTCTCCAATTACAAACAATTGAGTCCCATAGATAATTAAGACAGCATCCACACTGCCGATGCTCAATCCAGCTTTGACAAATATGGCTGCTGCTGTGGCAGGGTGTTGCCGAAGATACCGCAGTCCTTGTCGGAAAGTGCGGTCACTTTTATCGCTGACCTGATGCGTTTCTGTGTCTGTCACCGCTGGATAAACAATCCGAATGCCAGCGACTAATAAGGCGGACAAGACAAAGGTGCCAGAGTCAATGATAAGTGCAATCGTCGTCCCGAACTGCGATGCGACCAATCCGCCGACGATCGCACCCAATGCCAGCATCACGGACCATGTCACACTGCTGAGTGTGTTGCCAATGACTAAGTCGTCTCGTCGCAAGAGGCTGGGTATCAGGGCGTTCTTGGCGGGTTCAAACAGGGATGACAACATGAATTGAATGACTGTAAGCAGATAAATCAACCAGAGTCGGTCTGGCGATAGGGCAAATAACAAGAGGAAAACTGTCCCTGCACGTGAGAGGTCGCTGAATATCAACAATCTTTTGCGATCAAAGCGGTCTACGATGACTCCAGCAATGGGACGAATCAGCAAAGGCGGAAGCAAACGCGCGAGCAAATAGCCACTGACTGCAAGCCCTTGATAAGGTGTATCTTCGGTGTAACTGATAATGAGTGCGGACAGCACAATTAGGTTGAACCAATCGCCCAAAAGACTGACGACCTGTGCAAGCCAGAGTTTTGTAAAGTCAGGGTTGCTTCGTAGAAGTTGAAGATAAGCCATAGCGTGTCCTCGTGTGCGGAGCTATTGTCGTATACTATGGCAGAAATACTAGAGTTGAGCATTGTACTTTCGAGCAAATGGGCAAGGTCGTCGGTTCAGTCTGCTTGACAGCGTGTGATGGCTGGGAGTATGATGTGACGGTTTTGTTCAGGAGTTGAAGATGCAAACAGTCTTGGTGATTGGAGTGGGGGGCTTTGTCGGCGCGAATGCTCGATATTTCATTGGGACATGGGTGTTGGAACGCTTGACCACAACGCTGGGTTGGTCGTTCCAATATGGCACTCTGTTTGTCAATGTCACAGGGTCGGTATTGCTTGCGTTATTCACCGTTTGGGCGAGTCAGCAAGTGGATGTGTCACAGGATGTCAAATTGTTGATTGCAACGGGCTTCTTTGGTGCATATACAACTTTTTCGACCTTTGCTAACGAGAGTATTGCGTATCTAAGGGATGGGCAGCCCTCGCTATTTTTATTGAATGTCATCTTGACGAATATTTTGTGTCTCGTCGGTGTCCTGATTGGAATTTGGCTAGGACATCGCTTATGGGTTTCGGGTTCAATGTGAAGGGAACAACATGGAAGAACTGATCAAGATTCTTATTCTGGGTGTGGTAGAAGGGCTAACCGAATTCCTGCCGATTTCATCGACGGGGCATCTGATTGTCGCAACGGAAGTCTTGAATTTTGAGAATAACTTGGGTTCAACGTTTGAGATTTTTATCCAAATCGGTGCGGTGATTGCCGTGATTGCTTATTATCGAGCCGATTTTCTCAATCAGGCACGGACCATCAAAAAAGACTCGAATGTGCAACGCTTATGGTTGGGTATCGTTGTGGCATTTATTCCAGCTGCCGTGCTGGGAGTTCTGTTTGAAGATCAGATTGATGCCGTGTTATTCTCACCAACCGTCGTTGCCATTTCACTTATTATTGGTGGGATTATCTTCATCATTGTTGAGCGTTCACCTTTAACTCGTGATACGGAATCTTCAGAAAATGATGAGGCTCAAACACTGACTGATGTCACCCTCAAGCAAGCATTTCTCATCGGCGTTGTGCAAACTTTTGCCTTAGTCCCCGGCGTGTCTCGCTCTGGTGCATCCATTATCGGGGGAATGGTATCCGGATTGCATCGTAAAGTCGCAACGCAGTTTTCATTTTATCTAGCGATACCGACTTTAGGTGGCGCAACTGTCTATAAATTTGTGCAATCCATAGATGGTATGTCGGGTACGGATTTGGTCTATTTAATACTTGGTGCGGTGATATCGGGTATTGTCGCATGGTTGTCCATTGGTTGGTTGTTGCGCTATGTCTCTAGCAACAGCTTCATTCCCTTCGGCTACTATCGGATATTTGCAGGCATTGTCATTTTACTCCTCATATTAGGGGGTGTCCTTTAGCACAACTAAAACATTAATTTTTGTGTCTGTATTTTGGTTGTAAGATAAGCCTAAAGCAAATCAATGTGTATGCAGGGACATAAACATGCCAAAAATACTGGTCATTGAAGATGCAGATGATTTACGTGAAGATGTCGTCGAGATGTTGTCGATTGAGGGCTACGATGTCGATGGTGTTGAAAATGGTAAGCTCGGTGTCGAAAAAGCCATGAATCACCCTCCAGATTTGATTGTCTGCGACATTATGATGCCAGAATTGGATGGTTTTGGTGTATTAGAATCCCTGCAACAGTATCCGCATACAAAAAACATTCCTTTTATCTTTGTAACCGCCAAAACAGACCGTATTGATATGCGTCAAGGCATGAATCTGGGCGCAGATGATTATGTGACCAAACCCTTCAAAGTGGATGAACTGCTGACCAGTATCGAAACTCGCTTGCAACGTTCGCGTGACCGCTGGGAATTGGCTTCGGCAGATATGGCGTTGTTACGCGAGAACATCATGGCGGCATTGCCTCATGAACTCCGCACCCCCTTAAATTCAATCATTGGTTTTTCCGATATGCTCATTTCTGAGGCAGATTCCATCAAGCCGGATCAAATTCGGTCATGGGCGCAACATATTAACAGTTCAGCTAATCGCTTACATCGTCTGACTGAGAATTATCTCTATTATGCTCGTATTGAACTGATGCGACGTTCTCCAGAGAATTTTGATGACATTTTGAATGCACAGCTCTTCGATGCACATATGAGTGTCGAATTCTATGCTTTGCAACATGCCGAACATTATCAACGTGGCGATGACTTGCAAATCGAATTGAATCCCGCACCTGTTATCCGTATGAGCGACCCCTACCTGCGTAAAGTCGTAGAAGAATTGGTTGACAATGCGCTCAAGTTCTCTGAAGAAGGCACGCCCGTTTATATTTCGGCAGAAATTGACCGCGATATGTATAAGATAACGGTGCAAGATCAAGGCCGCGGGATGAAACCTGAACAAGTCCAAGCGGTTGGTGCTTATATGCAATTTGACCGCTGGTATCATGAGCAACAAGGGATGGGCTTGGGCTTAATCATCAGTCGTACACTAGCAGAAATCTTCGGCGGAGAATTATTGATTACGAGTGTTTCAGACGAGGGGACAACTGCCTGCGTCAAATTCCCAATTTTAGATGCAAGTTAAAACTCGTTGCTCTCTATTTGTGACAATTCTAGAATCACGGCTATAATAGGGCTGTGATGGTCTTGTCGCCGGGTAACCATGCCCGAAGGAGAGATAACATTGAATCGAAAACAATTTTCTTATACGCGCTTATTGACCAGTTGTGTCGTACTTATTTTAGTGGCGGCGGGCTGTTTTCAAGGTCAGGTTGATGGTGGCTTACAGTCTGACCCGGTATCCCAATTACTCCCATCGGATACCCCAATTCCGACGAATACGGACGCACCAGAGAGTCCAACCCCGAGTCCGACGAAAGAAGATGTTGTTGCCACAGATACACCAGAGCCAACTCAGCAATCCGTCCAAAATGTGGGCGCGGCGACGAGTGTGGCACAAGTTCCATCGGAAACCCCCGATCAATTTGCTATTCAAGCGACTCAGTTATTGATTCAACTGACGGAAACCGCCGCCTTTGAAGCCACTTCGACGGCTCTTGCCTTAGGGATTGGCTCATCACCGACTCCGTCGCCGACTCCTACGGTTCCCGGTGCGCCAACTCAGGCTCCGGTTGTTCCGGGTGCAAATTGTGTACATGAAGTACGGTCTGGAGAGACTTTGTTCCGACTCTCGCTAAATTATGGCGTTCCAGTGGTTGACATTGCGAATGCGAGTGGTGTTGCGAACGTCAATATCATTTCAATTGGACAACGGCTGACGATTCCGGGTTGTGGTACAACAGGTTTCTTGCCACCCGCTACGTCTACACCCTCACCAACACCAACGCCTATTGGTTTTGGAACCGACCCGAATGCACAGGGCGCGGTTG
>JANQRM010000511.1 GCA_028284565.1 Anaerolineae bacterium
GTTGAGGCGATTTCCCAGCCGAAGTTTTGTGATTCACCTTTGGGCGCATTCAGTGTGTCGGGATAGCGGTTATCTGGCAAGGTGACTTGGACACTGACCACTTGCTCAACAGGTTGACTATGCGGGTTCCAGACAACGAGGTAGGTGGTATTGGCTTTAGTCTGTGGCTTTTGGCGATAGAGCGTTCCGGGTAACGCATCGAAGGCGCGGTTGATGAGTTCAGTACTGACATCTGCAATCTGTTGATTCCGCAGTTCTGTTTCCAGATGCACGGTTGATTGTGTGAAACCGATCAAGGCATTGCGCGCCTGATTTTTGATCAACAATCGCCAAACATGATCGAGTAGCGCGTGCATATTCTCGACATGAGGCAAATTGCCGTGTGTCAAGGCAAGGGTCAGCCACGGTTCGGTGTTATAGGTCAATTGCGATTGCAAACGTCCGTTGGCTTGCTTGAGATGGAGTTGGGCAGAGAAACGTCCGGCATCACGTCCGGGTCCGTGGGGTCGGAGCGTGCCTGTTATCTTGGCACGGAGTTTATCGGGCATGGCTTTGCGGATGAGGCTGATAATGTCGTCTAAGGGGCGTTGGCGCAGGGGCATATCGACCTTCTGAGAGACGATCGCCTGCTCATCCATCAATTGGGTATTCACCCAGGGAAAAGGTCCATCGGGCTGGAAGCGTTTTTGCAATGCCAGCGACTTGTTCATGTCCTGTTGCAAACTGTGATTGACCGCCAGCACACTACTGCCATCGGGCGCACACCAAAGAAATGGCAAACTCAGCACAGGGGACTCATGCACCAAGAGAACCGCATCCATACCAAAGCCCTGCAAAATCTGCGGCAATTGGGCGATGTGTTCGCTCGCTTGGGGAATGTAGCCCATATCAAGAAGGGTAATACCGTGATGCTTGACATCTTGCTGTGCCAAGAGGAAGTTGCGAATCAACGATTCTCCACTGACCAGCTGGTCATCCACCTGCACATACCACGGACCCACCCCAAAGCGTCCGTTGCTGTTGTAAATGGAGAGCAATGGCACAAGGTCGGGGCGGATGGTGTCGATGTCTTCAAAGAGTACGGTCTGCCCACCGAGTAAGACAAAATTTAGCTTGGTGTCATCTTCGGCGAGGCTCTTTTGGATACGTGACATGAGTTGGGAAAGCGTATCCAGCAACTTGGCGCGCGAAGCCTCAAAGCTGGCTTCCCCCTCTCGTTCCCACAAGAGTTGGGACATCACCAGCAGAGTCTTGAATCGAGATGCAACCGTGTTCGGTGGTGCAGGCTGTGTCATTCAGTCGTCTTTCAATGCACGTTGACACTATTGTACCCCCGAACAGCTTATCTAGCCGAGAAATGTAGGCAAATAAAAACAAAGTGCATTCAGAGGCTTGTCTCCGCCTGATAAGGTGAGGGTGTCCGCTTCTGGACGTGCCAGTATCACATCGTATTGTCCCAGTCTATCCACCTGATTGAGATAGGTTGCTTGTCCCTCCCCGTCCGTCACATAGAAAAAGACATCTTCGCCCTCATTGGGGAGTTCGAGTTTAGTTTCACCATGTTCTGGCACATGAATCGCCGTCAAGCGACCGGTCATATGCTGTTCCATTGGCGAATCTTCACCAATCAAGCTATAGACGGTTGCATCGCCCACCTGATAAACAGGCAATTCATCCTGACTGACCTGCTGATAATGCGGTTCGAGTCCGCGATGTTCTAAATCGGCGATATACCAGATTTGAATGACGCGGGTCGGTTGGTCGGTGCGATTGAGTTCTTGATGTTGAATAAAGTCCCCCGCAAACATGCGTTGGAGTTCGCCCGCACCGATGACCCCTTTCCCGCCTGTGGTGTCTTCATGATAGAGTTCGCCTTCGAGTACCCATGTGTAGATTTCGAGTCCGCGATGGGGATGCCAAGTGAAACCATTCTGAGGCGCGATGTTCGTCATGTGAGCCGTCAACATTCCAGACAAGCGTTGCAGGGGACTCCAGCCGCCGACTGCGAAATGTGAATGCAACCAATGCACGGGATGAATGTAGGGAAATTCCACCGCGCGAAAGTGTTGGTAGGGCAAGGATTGAGCAAAGCCGGGCTGTATTGCCGTTTCCATTAAGGGGATTTGTACCATGTTGAGATTACTCCGTTGTTTAGGATATGGACGCATGTCCGTTTGCCGTATCTTACCAAAAGTATATTTTGCAAAGAAATTTGCTTACTATCGCCACATATTGTTTAATTGATATCAGTGTCAAGAACTCATTCAATTATTGAAAATAAACACATGAGAACTCGCATAATAACTGGGTTGATAATTACTGTCGTTATTGTCATTTTTGCTTTTATGATTCCTACTGTCGTCAAAGTAGATATGTTGGACTATATTCAGACTTTAGTAGCAGTTGTTGAACTTCCAATTATTATTTTTGGTTTCTATCAATTACGTTCTGAACTTCGAGAAAGAGAAAAGCGACCAAATCTTGAACTAGGTTTATTTCAATTTAATGTTACCTACCAAGATATTTTCAAGACGCAAAGTCCAACAACAAATTTCAAACCTATTTGTAAGCGTGAACCATCTAATCAGTGTAGATATGATCTGAGACTTGCTTTGTTTAATCGAGGAGAGAAATCAGTTCGATTTATTAAAGTTAGATTCATGCAGCACAAGCATCATCAGGATTTAACTATAAATTATGTTTTAGAAAATTTTGTTACACGTGGGGAAATGAACACAACAACTTTTGAAGGCGGGGATGATATTATCCTCTACGCAAATGACTTAAGACTATTCTCTATAAAGATGGGTCTTCGTACTATAGCTGAAAGCCTGAAAGATACTATGCAAGTGCTTATTGATTGTGAAATTTATGCAGATGGTTTAGAAGCACCATATCGTGAGACTTTAACTATAGATTTGTCAGATGCAATAGATGTTGTTCGGTAATTGGCTTTGGGCTATCGAGGGATTGGAAGAAGTCATAAAGCCACATTTCACAGGCACGCAGGTTATCCCCAAAGTGTTGGTAGAGCGCGTCGAGTGCGTCATCGCTGAGTGTAGGAAATGGCTGGTTATCGAGTGCGAAGTAGGCAATGCGCGTGTTGAGAATATCCCCAAAATGCTGGCGCGTGACAAAATCCGCCACATGAACAGTTGTGAGGTCGTGTCCACGACGTTTGAATCCAGTAGATAAATCCCGATGGCTGGTGAAGATGAGCTGGGTCGATTTAGCCAAACGAAAGAATCGCCAGCGATACGCGACATTCAAGCGTTGAGCTTCGTCTAAGGCAAAGACATCGGCATCCTGTAAATCCGCATGAAAAGCGGATTGTCCTTCTGGAAGCGACTCGGTAATGACACGCTTGCCCTGTGCTTGGCAATGGTCAATCAGCAGACGCAGAGTAGCCGATTTTCCCCGTCCGCGTTGCCCCATGAGTTGCAGGTGATGAAACCCATCATCGAGTAGGGCTTGCATGGCAGGAGCCACAATCAACAGGTCGCGTCGTTCCGCATCGCTGAGTGTGCCAAAGGGGTTGCGCGATAAGCCGAGTTTGTCGAATGGAAAGAACATCCGCTTATCATAAACAAAAACAGCCGACATTTCTGCCGACTGTTGGTACGGGTCGTGATTTCGGATCGGTTATTTCATTTCGACGACTGCGCCAGCTTCTTCGAGTTCTTTCTTCGCGTCGTTGACAGCGTCTTTGCTCATCTGTTCCAACACGGTAGCGGGTGCGCCTTCCACCAATTCTTTGGCTTCTTTCAAGCCAAGAGAGGTGATGGAGCGAATCGCCTTGATGACGTTGATTTTCTTGGGACCAATTTCCTTAAGGATGAGGTCGAATTCGGTTTGTTCTTCAGCGTCTTCTGCCGCCACTGCAACACCTGCTACAGGACCAGCCGCCATCATCACACCACCACCGACTGCTGCTTCTACACCCCATGCTTCTTCGAGCTTGGATTTGAGTTCGGAGGCTTCGAGGATGGTGAGTGAACTGAGTTCTTCGACCAATTTTTCGAGATCAGCCATGATTGTTTTCCTTTTCTTTACTCATGATACGTCGATACTAAATTGTTTAATTGAATTGACACGACCTTATGCCGCGTCATCGTCGCCTTCACCTTCTTTGTCCACATAGGCTTGCAAAACGTTGACCACACCAGCCGTTCCAGCGTAAAGGACATTGACCAGTCCTTGTGCCGGCGAGACGATCAAGCCTGCCAATTGGGCACGCAGTTCATCCAGCGAGGGTAAGTCGGACATTGCTTTCACTTGGTCGGAATTTAACAGGTCGCCTGTCATCATCCCGCCAGAGACTGCCATCTTCTCGTCAGCGTTTTCGTCCTTGATGTAATTCAGCAGAGCTTTCGCTACAGTGGGGAAATCTTCCTTGCCAAATGCCACGGAGATGGGACCCTCAAATAGGTCATCCGAGACTTCCCAGCCATGATTTTGCAGGGCGATTTTCATCAAGGTTTTCTTTGTGACTACATACTGTCCGCCAGCTTCAAGGATTTTTCGCCGTAAGGCTTCCACCTGCGGGACTGTCATCCCAGAGGTTTGCACCACCGCAAAACCATTGCTTGCTTCGAGTAAGTCGGTGTATTTGGCGACAAGTGCTTCTTTACGTTCACGGCTAATTGCCATGTTGTCGCTCCTTCCGTGTTGGTGGGCAAAGCATCACGACACGCCCGCCCTTAACCGATTGAAATCAAAAAGGCGACCCGCAGAATATGAGGTCGCCATCAAGTTCCATTTGGATGGTGATGATGTGCGGTTGCCTCGGCAGGGAATTAAGGGTCAGTTACCCTCCTGCTGTCTACGGTTCATCGCATGTATACGATTGTCACCGCGAGGGATTATAGTGTGGATTACAACGAAGTCAAGGGAATAATGCTGTCTCGCACATAATCATCGCTGTAGGGCGTAGTATTGCTATGTCTACGTGCAACAGCTGTACGCCCTTACCTTGAACTATTCATATCTAACGCTAGCAAGCCCCCACCAAATTGGGTGAATTATTCGGGAGGTTGCTGTTAATCCAGCCCGTTGAGCCGGGACCTAGCAAGACATGCAACCAATCCCCTTCAGCACCGATTATCTCTGCCCAATTGCCAAGCAGGGCTATCGGTGCGAATTGGTCGCTTGCACCCAGCCGAATGACGATTTGAGCCGTCCCACCCGGATGCACCGCGTTGCAGACTGTCGTCGGAGGCGAACCGGGGTCGAGATGCACGGGCAAGTCACTGTAGGGACTGCACCCTGCTGATTCCGAGACTTGTGAAGTCTCCACCCAACCAATAGCATGAGCATCATCCGTGATTTCATAGAAGCCTGCGTTATGCACTTGCCCAACACGCATCCAACCCGTTAAGAAACCAACAGGCAGGGCATCGTAGGGTCCACCTAGTCCGGCTTGGTCAAAAATCACCACACCCCCAGCAATCGGGCTTACCGCGCAGAGGTCGGCAGGAATCGCACCATTGTTCCCAAAACTGGGTAAGGTGGGTTGGCTACAGCCGACCGATTCCACCACATCGGTTGTTAACACCCAGCCCGTGTAGGGACCCTCGGCAATTTCATAGTAGCCTGCGTTATGGATGCTGGCTTGGTAGACCCAGCCAATCAAGATACCGATTTTCTCTGTTTCAGGCGCATTCGGCACTGGATTCCGATAGACAAAAGCACTCTGTCCGATGGGCATGACCGCGCAAACATTCGATGGAATACCCGCGTGACTGCCGTAGTAGTGCCAATATTGGTCAGCAGGGATGCCGAGGACACTATCACAATTGCCTAGCAAATTGACCGTATCACTCCGCATATAGGACACTTCTGCCCGTGCGGAATGCGAAACAGTCAACCAACCGACAGAATCCGATGACACGACAAAGACACGGTTCACCAGATAACCAAAGGGGTCAGCGTTAATGTCCGGTGAAGCATAGACAGCGGGATTTGTCCCCGGATTGCTTGCCCAACATGCATTGGGTGCAGGTTGTCCAGCCACATCCCCAATTGGGATTAAGACAGGTTCTTCGGCAGGCGGTAAGACAGGCACGCGCAATTGTTGACCCACACTAATGACATTGATGTCTGTCAGACAACTTGCCGTCGCCAAATCATTAACCGTACTGCCAACCCGTTGCGCGATACGTCCGAGGGTATCCCCCGGTTGCACGGTATAGACCAGCCAATCCGTGCGTCGTGTACAGGTCACGACAGGTTCCGCGGTGGGTGGAATCGGTGTCAAGGTCGGCGCGACGACGACTTCTTGCGTCGCTGTTGGAACGACCACAATCGCTGTCGGTGTGACCAAAGGTTCATTCGTTGGCACATCCACCGTGTCCACCAAATCGGCGGGTGTTAAAAGGTTACAGGCTGTCATCAAGGTTGCAAACAGCCCAAGGATAAGGTACTTCATAGGAGCGTCTCCTGTTGCTTTGTGTACAGAACAAGACTCTCAGCATACGACAAAACGTTACCCAAAAGCTGCAAAAAACCATAAAAAAGTGTCAAGAAGTTATAGAGATTGTAATGGTCGCCAAAACAATCGTCATGCGGCGGAATTTGTTGTCGAAATCGTGCCATTTATCGGCGGTTTTCTTGCAATAAGTATTAAGAACAAAATTGTAACCCCAATCTTTATTCATGAATCGTTAATTCAGTGATACACTATTGCCAAATCATTGTCGTTTTATCTTGGCGACGCAATCTGACCGCAATTATCGTTTGATGGAGGACTTATGGTTTGGCAGTTCATCTTGGGCTGGATAGCATATCGTTTGCCGACCATCCGCATGCCCAAAGACAGTACCGCCGGACAAGGGTTAGCAGAATATGGGCTAATTCTTGTGTTGGTCGCCGTTGCCGTGATTGCCATCTTGGCGGCACTCGGACCGGTTATCGGGAATATGTATCAGAATATCATGGATAATTTCCCAACCTCGTAACACGTCTCAAGAACCCGACTCACCGTCGGGTTTTTTGATTCCTCCCCCACGACTTCCCAACGCCACCTTGCAGTGAACTCAATTCTCGTTTAGAAATAGAGCCGTTTCGAGAAAATGAGGGTTGATGCGGTATTACATCAGCCAAATACACATGACTGATGCCCGCGCGCATCAAGGAGATAGTAGTTTTATGACACAACGTGGATACGCATCCATCGGGGGACCCCCCAGACGCAATCGTGGAGCCGCCCTCCAATGGATTATTATTGGCTTTATCCCCGGCTTGCTCTGTGGAGCCATTGCCTTAATTGGTGCAACGGCTTCCGACGTGATTGACTTTTCGGCTCCTGCGACACCATTGGTACACACTCAAGAAGTGATTGTTAATCTTGTAGTATCACCAACGCCTGACCCTAACATGACGGAAGAAGTCCAAGTCTTGGTGGTGACCGCCACCCCTGACCCCAACGCGACAGCTGTTGCTCAAGTCAACCCTACACAAGACACCACCGTTGCGGATGGGTCGGTGAATGTTCAACCTACCAATACTCTGCCACCAACGGATGTGCCACAACCAACCGATGTACCTGTGCAAGCAACCCAAGAGATTCCCCGAATCCTACTGGATGTTCGCAGTCCGATGACTTCGATAGGCGGAGGAGAATTTACGATGGGAACTACTCCCAATGAGGTGATTACCGCTGTCAACAATTGCATCAACCGTGATGGCGGGAGTTGTGAAGCCTCCTTTGGAGAAGACTCCTATCCCGCGCATCCGGTGCGAGTCGATCCCTTCCAGATTGAGTTAACCGAAGTGACCTTTACGCAATATGTCGCCTTCCTCAATTCACAAGGACCGAATTCGCATCTGAATGGTTGTGATTTATTCGCCTGTATCCAGACCCAAAACGAATCCCCCGATGCACCGATAACCTTCAACGGCACAACCTATAGCATCGGCGGTGGCTTAGCCGAGCATCCGGTGTATGGTGTGACGTGGTATGGCGCGCGCGAGTACTGCGAGACGGCTGGTCGTCGTCTACCCACTGAAGCCGAATGGGAACGTGCCGCCCGCAGTGTGGATGGTCGTCTCTATCCTTGGGGAAATGAATTCTTAGACGGACTCTCACAGGTTCGTTTGCCCTTAACTGAAAACGCGCCCGGAACCTTTCCCGTTGGCAGTTTCCCGCGTGGGAATACACCGGAAGGCTTGATCGATATGGCAGGCAATGTGGAAGAATGGGTGAATGATTGGTACGACCAAACCTATTACACCCGCCAATTTAACGAGGGTCTAGTAGAAAATCCGCAAGGACCACCCACGGGTTTAGAGAAAGTGCTACGAGGCGGTTCTTGGAACACCTTGCCTTTCTTCGCACGGACGGTGCATCGTCGCTCATGGGACCCAGCCGATAGTGAACGCTTCATTGGTTTCCGTTGTGCGAGTGATGTCGGCGAGGATACCCCTATTGGCTCACAGGGAGTCAATCCTGCTAATCTGGGGGTCGATGTCCCCAATAACCCTGATGATGAGGGTCCGACAAATGCCCAACCCACGTTGCCCCCATCAGAGGAAGACCAACCCGATAACACCGAACCGAACTCCTCTGCAGGATAATCACCGATACCAATACACAATTGTTAAGGGCGAATCGCACGGTTCGTCCTTTTTGTTTAACTTCGTGTAATTCGACCGATCCCACTTCGTCTGCGTTATAATGAAGGTGATCTCAGATAACACAGCGGGTTATACTGGTGATGTCAAAGCCAACGAATGATTTTGACAACTTTGTTGAAGCACTTACGGAGCGTGAGCAGGAAATATTAGCTTGCTTGAAAGAAGGTTTGTCTAATCAAGCCATCGCAGACCAACTCCATTTAGCTCTGAAGACCGTCAAATGGTATAACTCACAAATTTACGCCAAGCTGGGGGTAAAAGGACGGAAATCCGCTGTCGAGCGCGCCGAAGCTCTTGGATTACTGGATGATTCCACAGCTTCAACACCCCATCATCTCCCGACACAGACGACCCCCTTTATCGGACGCACAACTGAGCTGAACGACCTCACGGAGTTGATAACTGATGAAGCGGTGCGCTTGATAACCATTCTCGCGCCCGGTGGCATGGGCAAGACTCGACTTGCTATCGAAGTGGGACATCACCAGCGTAAGCAATTCCAAGATGATGTCTACTTCGTGCCATTGGCGACGATTAGCGACCCTTCCAACCTCATCACGCTCTTGGCAGAACAATTGAACTTTCCCTTTCAACAGGATACACGCAGTCCAGAACAACAGATACTCGATTATCTCAAGCGCAAACAGATGCTCTTGATTTTTGATAATTTTGAGCATGTCTTAGCCCGCGCCGATGTGGTTACCAACATCCTGAAGGTCGCCCCACAAGTCAAAATCATTATCACCTCGCGGGAACGACTGGCGGTAAGTGGTGAAACCGTCTATCGAATTGGCGGGTTGGATTTGCCAGACGCAGACATATCAATAGATTCCGATGCCGTGCAATTATTCCTCCAACAGGCTAGCCGAACCAAACAAGACTTCGTGCTACAAGATGAGGATGAGCAGATTCTTTCACACATTTGTCAACTTACAGACGGGATGCCACTGGCGTTAATCCTAGCTGGCGCATGGGTGGATGTCCTCTCCTTGCAAGAGATTGCCGATGAAATCCAACAGAGCTTTGACTTCTTAGCTGTCGAGATGCGCGATGTCGCCCAACGGCAATGGAGCATTCGCGCCGTCT
>JANQRM010000547.1 GCA_028284565.1 Anaerolineae bacterium
ATAGACACGTCCTCGCATCAGATGCGCGCGGTCATAGGTATCGTTTATTTCAATGGATTGGTTAAAGTCAGCGAGTGCGTCGTCATAATTACCTTGTTCACGGCGAACCAATCCACGGTTGTAGTACGGAATGTGCAAGTTCGGCAGTTCGTTTTCGATAGCCAAGCCATAATTTACTAATGCAAGGTCATAATCCCCACGTCGGTAATGGACAATGCCTAAATTGTTATAGGCATAGGGATACGTCGGGTCGAGCAAAATGACCAGTTCAAAATCATCTTCTGCGAGATCGTTATCGCCTTTATCTAAATAAACGATGCCTCGATCATTGATATAGGCTAGAGTTTCTGGTTCAAGCGCTATTGCACAAGAATAGAGTTGAATCGCAAGGTCATAATCCCCATCATCGCTCGCTTCATCGGCTTGGTCAGCCAGCGTATCAGCATCGTCGCTATCACAATCTTGAGCAACAATTGGAAGAGTCGAAACGAACAACATTGAAAAAACAAAGAATCCCAAACAACCCATTAACAAGCGTTTTATCATGTGGCTTTTCCCCTCATGATGCATTCGGTTAAACACATCCCCTAATGAAGGACGGCTTTAGGTGATGCCTAAGTGTAACCCGAAATCAAGCCATATAACAATTTAGTTGTCTGTTGTTGGTGTACTTCCACCCGCTTCTTCGTAGACCTCCGCAAAGAGCAAATCAAACGAACCCTTGGGGAAGCGTTCTAGTTCGCGTCCTGCTTCTTGCCCGATGTCAGTGAGCAAGGCTTCACGCATAATCTCATTCGATTCAAAATAAATTTCTAAGATGCGATAGTAGCCTGGATTGCCTTGTGGACTGCCTAAGATACTCACGACTTGTCGCCGTTGGATGTTGGGCATCCGTTCAATGAGCGCGAGGAAATCGGCATACATATTGTCAAAAGATTGAATATCAGCAGGCGGATGGAACATCACCATAAACTTAATCATAGTTGTAATTTGCTTGCATGTGCTTGGTTAATAATAGGGGAGAGTATAACGCAGATTGCATCTAACGTATGGGATAACCCTAAACAAAAAATCGGGCAACAACCATCACCCGATTTCGATCGCAGTAACTTGTCTATTCATTAATCCCGATGAATTAGAATCCCGATGATTAGCCCGACAATAAAAATCAGACCCATTGTCTTCCAAGGATTGTTGCGGACCGTTTCTATTGCACCGGATTCAAGCTCTTCTACTGACCGTGATTCAAGGAAATTAGCGGCTTGCTCGAAGCGTTTAGCGACTTCATCCGCGAATTCTTCCGCATTATCATCGTCCGCACGCTCTTTCACTTCGGTGCGTATCGTGCTGGCGGCTGACTTCAGTTGCTTCACAATCTCCAAGCGCGCTTCATTTGCCCGCTGATTGAAGTTCCGCCCCAATTCATCCATCCCCTCTTGGATGGTCTCTTCATTCACTGCACCATTTGTATTTGCCATCTGACTGTCCTCCAACTTTTTACCTACTTCAGTATATCAAAATATCAGCCCACTTATCTATATCAAATCAAAAAAGACGTACCGAATTTCAGTACGTCATCTTTTTCTTATCTTAATGGATAGGTCTTACGCCGTTTGCAAGACTTCTTGTGCGTTGACAATTGTCTCTTGGATTTGTGAGAAGTGCGATTTTGTATGAAGCATGAAGCCTTTCACGGAGCGTCCGATGGCTTTGTAGCTGGCTTGTCGCTTGACAATATCACCTGGCAATGCTTCAAGTACGGCTACCGTCAATGCTTCCATTTGCTTGAGTTCATCGAGAACTTCAGCCAAGGTCGGATTACCGGAAATCGCGGGGGTGATATGAATATCATCATTCGCGGGATAGGGTACATTGCCATCTCCACCATTCAAACCCCAATAGCTGATTTGTTGCCATCGTTCTAGCCAGATGAGATGTGCCAAGACTTGCTTGACATTCCACTCGCCCTCGGCAGGATGATGATTGGCTTCCGCTTCGGTTACACCATCGAGCATGTCATCCAGTTTAGCGTTGATGTCCGCATAACCCTCTCGCGCTTCTTGAATAAGTTCTGACATGGTATCTGGTACAGAGAGCATCTGGCGAGGAGCAAGTTTCATGGTTGCCGTGTGTTCCTCTGCCCCACGATACCAACGCACTGGCACTTCATCACCCGCTTGATGTTGAGTCACAATCTTGCCAAATTCACCCCAATTCGCCATTTTGACATTATCGAACTCCACAATCACATCGTTCTCTTGAAGTCCAACACTTGCCGCACTCAACCCATCGACCACACCACTAATGGTCAAACCTTCCGTCACCGGAACACCCAGTTTCGTCGCTTGTTGTTCATCTAACGGCGTATTCGGATACACGCCCATCATCGGAATTTTGAGGATGCGGAGGTCATCGCCTGTTTCAGCCGTACGCTTAAGATTATCGAGTCCGTCATTCCATTCGGTCTCGAGCTGTTGCGCTGTCGTTTCCCACGCTTCATCCGTCCCAATCCCACGATGTTCGAGCGTAACCGTTGTTCCATTACCATTTTCAGTTAGAGAAACATGCACACTCGTCGGATGGGGATCATGCATCCCATGCCATGTGAAAGCCAGCGACTCATTTTCCACCAATTCGGTGAAGTGTCCTGCCATGTAATAGCCTTTATTCCAAGAGCAAAAGATGGGGGAGTTCTCTTTGGCAGTCACTTGCGCGTTATTACAAAGCCACTCTTGTAATCCAGCACGGGTGGTAAAGGCGCGATAAATGACATCAGCAGGCGCATCAATGCTACGTTCAAAGGCTAAAGTCTTGGTCTCGGTCATGAGGAAATCCTTTTACTAAGAAGTCACTAAATTGGGGCAAAAGACTATTACCCATTTACCCCATTATCTGCATAATCCTCATAAAAGTCCATTCCGTCAACCACACCATTAGACCATTGATAACTACTGGAATGATAGTTGCCAATTCAAATGTTGGATATTTCCCAAATTTATGACTTCCCTGTCGCAGACAGATAGTCCGTATAGCCACCCAAAAATTCGGTTAATGCCCCATCTTCCAGCGCCAGTACACGATCTACCACACGGTCTAAGAAGTAACGGTCATGCGAAATCGTCAAGATTGCGCCTTCAAAATCCTCAAGGGCTTCTTCCAAGACTTCGACGGATGGAATATCCAAATTATTTGTCGGCTCATCCAAAAGCAGGAGATTCGGTTCATTAATCATCAACAAGGCTAATTGCAAACGACTCCGCTCTCCGCCACTCATCGTCCGAATGGGCTGGCGCATTTGGTCATAGCTGAACAACATCCGCATCAGAAAATGCACGGCGGAGGTTTCACTGCCGACGCGCATCTGACGCACCATCTCTACGGGTGTTTTATCCAGAAATTGGCTGAGGGTTTGATGCTCTTGCGAATAGTACCCAATCCGCACACTTGGACCCACCTTGATAATCCCATCCAGAGGTTCATATTCACCTAATATCAACTTGAACAACACCGACTTGCCCGCACCATTCGGACCAATCAAGCCCACTCTGTCGCCATGCCCAATGAGCATGTCCACGTCGAAGAAAATGGGATTATCATCAAATGCCATCGACACTGATTCGAGTTCGACCATCTTCTTACTACCACGCCAACCATCCAGCTTAAGATTCATCTTGCGCGCATCAACCACTTTCTCGATGATTTCGCCCCGTTCTTCCATGCGATCTAGCATCTTCCGGCGACTGCGTGCCTGCTTGATGTGTCGTTCATCAATCACCATGCTCGCCCACAGCTCAAAACGGGCAATCGCTGCTTCAATCCGTGCAATCTCTTTTTGCTGGGCGACATAAAGTTGTTGTTGACGCAGACGACGCAATTCACGCTCAGTCGTATACGCGGTATAGTTACCGGGATAGACTTCAATTTTGCCATCGTCCAGTTCGGCTATTTGGGTAGCAATTTCATCTAACAGATAACGGTCATGCGAGACCATGACGACACTGCCACGATACTGATGGACGAAGCGTTCCAGATGACGCTTGCCTTCCAAATCCAGATGATTGTCCGGTTCATCCAAGAGCAAGATATC
>JANQRM010000553.1 GCA_028284565.1 Anaerolineae bacterium
ACCGAAGTTCCCCCAACACCAGCGACAATCGTGGCAGTGCATCGTCAAGCATGGGAGATTGCCAATCGGCTGGATGATGACCACTGGCGACAAGTCCTCGAAGAGCATGATTTAATTCAGCGGGTGATTTTGGCAGAGAACCTCGATTTTGATGATGACGAGTTCTCCCGATTGATTACGCAAGCCCTCACTGTTCATGATTCCGAAGCACGGAATATCGGATTGGCAACAGCGATGTTCTTGGCATTTCGGCATCATCGTTCCTTGAATCCATCGGCATGGGAACCTCTTGTTAATCTTGCTAAGCAGGTACTCACACCCCAAACACATGAAATATCTCCGTCTGTGCCCCGTGCTGACATCACGATGTGGACAACGATGAAGAATTGGGTGCTGAAACGGCGTGAAGACCCCAGCTATCAAGCCCAGCTCGAAGTGAATTATGTCCTGAGTGGATTTCCTTTACTGTGGCGGAAATACAAGTGGCGCGATTCGCTTAATCAATTTATTGAAGATTTAGGTCGGTTTAATATCAAGGAACTGCAATTATGAGCGATACCCCAACCCCATCTGCCCAACCTGCACCGGTTGCACAAAAACAGTCAGCTACTCCTGCTCCAGATGCTCAAGCGAACAATCAGAAACGCTCTCTTTTTGATTCATCACGCTTTGCCAACCGGTTCGGCAAAAATCGCAATTATCCCGGTGCGAATTCGTGGACGATTGCGCCTTTATCCAACGTCGGAATTCGCTTCCATTTGGATGGATTGGGTGACCCCTTCCATCGGCTCTTGGGGACAGATTTAGATATCCAATATGGCGAAGTGGATGCCGTGATTCGACGCTTGCAAGAGGATGAGGAAGTTCGTGAGGGTATCACTGCGATATTAGATGAAGCGTGGGCGACCTACTCCTTTGACGGAGCAATCTTGCTTTATGTGTGGAATGACCATGTTCGCAAAGCTTTTGCTGAAGCACCATATCCAACAAAACCGCCGGTCTTACAAAAAGGCGATCAAAATCAAGAAGAGCCGTCCCAAGCTGAAGTGCAACCTATCGCATCTAACATCGAATGCTTACGTGCTATTGACATCACCCTCGTCTTGAATATCTTGGCTCGGACTCGTGCAGATATATTGATTCATAATACCCCACTGGCTTTGGAAGAAGCATTCTTACGGCAATCTTTCGTCTGTGATGACCCGCGTTTGGTGGCTCTGTCACAAGCAACAGGTTGCATCAAGGAGCGTTGGTAGATGGTGGAGGCTCCAAACACCAATGTCCGTTTCGGTACAGGGGAAACCAATCGAATCTTGTCACGTCTTTTGTCGTCGATGTCGGCGGCGACATTTGAGATGGAAACCTTTACCAAATTAGCGGGTATTGTGGCGACACGCAATATTCCAACGGCGGCGATTGAATGTGTCAATCGGCCACGGTTGTTAATTAATCCCGATTTCGTTGACAAACACTGTAAGCGGGACGAGCATCTATTTTTGCTGGTGATGCATGAGCTGTGGCATGTGATGTTGGCGCATACCAATTTATATCCACGCATTACGAAGGCGCAAAACATCGCCTTTGATGCCATTATCAACGCGGGACTTTCCAGACAATTCTATCAACCGGAGTATCGTGGTTTCTTTGAGTCGATTAATCCGGTTGAACAATTTCCACATTTGCTTTTACGTTCACCAGTCGGTTGGCATCATGAACCACAGTATCCAGATGTTGGACCGGAAGGCACGAAACGAGTCCTCAAATTACTCTATCCACCGATGACGGCTAAGGGCTTTGATTCCAGAATGCCTTTCTACCAAGAGATTCTCGACCTGATTAAGCAAGATATGGAAGAGCGTGGTGAGTTTGCGGATGGAATTCCAGTTCTCTTGGGCGATCATGAAAGTGATGACGAGGGTCGAATGGTTGATGAGTATTTGCAGGATGTGATGGGTAAGCTCATGGAGCGATGGCCCCAAAAACCACCCGGCATGGAAGATGCGGGGCAGGGTGCGGGCAAACTCATGGAACAACAAATGCCCATCAAACAAACCTCCCATGAAGCGCGACGAGTTTTTGCGAATGTCTTGCGGAAGTGTCTGGGTAAAAATCCAGGTCCTTATGAACGTCGTATTCGTGCGGAGATTCCAGGGATTGCGGGTACGAATGTCTTGCCGAATGCACGAGACCGTTTGATGCACGCGAGGCGATTGCTTGGCACACCGGGAACACTCTGGAATCAGCCGGGAACAGTGAAAGCACGAGTTCAACAACCGCGACATCGGGCGCATATATATCTTGATGTCTCTGGGTCAATGGGGCAGATT
>JANQRM010000554.1 GCA_028284565.1 Anaerolineae bacterium
TGCACGTCTTCACCAACGGGATATTGATGGTAATCCTCTTCTTCGGAGGTTGGATATTCATCGGACACGACTCGCCGATTTTGGCGTTTATCTGGCTCGGCATCAAAGGCTCAATTATCTATCTAACGACGCTGTGGATACGGAATACGCTACCTCGTTTACGGATTGACCAAATCATGAGCTTCAACTGGAAGTTCTTGGTTCCGGTGTCGATTTTGAACATTGTGATTGTTTCGCTCTTGCTCAAAGTCATGCAAGAATTTGGCATTGCTGTCCCCTTGACCGCTGAAACGAGCTTTATCTCGACTATTCCGATGACCTTGGTGTTGTTGGTCTCGAATATTGCAATCATCATTGCGATTATGGGGCGTATCCGTGAAGTTGGAACAGAGCGTCGGTTGAGGCTTGAGGGGCAAGATGAATTGGCGACCGTGGGTGCAGGTGATTAAGGAAGCCCTATGTTTGATTTAGTAAGTGGAGAAACCCTTTCTATCATCGGCTATGTGATTTTGATCGCTGGCGGTGGCTTAGGTTTTATCTTTGCAGAAAATACCATTCTCAAGATTGTGTTGCTCTTTGTGAGCTTGTTCGGTTTTGTTGGGCTGTTCAACTCACTCGGCATTGAATTTGATGGTGTCGTGGTTGGCTTCCTCATCTTTAGCGGACTCGCCTTGATGGGTGGCTTGGGTGTGGTGACAACACGCAACCTGTTTCGTGGCACTATCTGGTTGATGGTCAGCTTGTTTGGTGTGGCAGGGTTGTTTGTTTTGCTGAGTGCGCCCTTCCTCGCGGCAGTACAGGTGTTAGTCTACATCGGTGCGATAGCCATTTTGATTACTTTCGCGGTGATGTTGACACGGAGCGTGACCCAGTTGCAATTGCGCTATAACCGTGCGGGATATGGGGTGGTCGGCTCTGTCGTTCTGTTTGTGATTTTGCTACTGGGTGTTGTATTACCTGTGTGGGGCAATAGCTATCTGACTCCGGTGACCAACCAAGTCAGTGAAACCGTGGATTTAGGGATTGCACTGGTCGATGGTAACGGTTTTGTCTTGCCATTTGAAGTTGCCTCCCTGTTGCTGACGGCGGCGATGATAGGTGCAATTGTCATTGCCCGCGAAGAGAAGGCATAGAAAGGAAGCCTGATGGTCCCCTTGTGGATGTATCTCGCGGTGGCGGCTGGCTTGTTTTGTATCGGTACATTTGGTGTGCTGACCCGTCGTAATGCCGTGGCGATTTTGATGGGTGTCGAATTGATGCTCAATGGTGTGAATATTAACCTTGTCGCGTTCTGGCGGTATATCAACCCGACGGAATTGAATGGGCAAGTATTCGCGGCGTTTGTGTTTATCGTCGCGGCGGCAGAAGCGGCTGTTGGTCTGGCGATAATTATTGCTGTCTATCGCAACCGTCGCAGTGTGATTCCTGATGAAGCACACGTGTTACAAGGATAAGGCGCGTTATGGATGTAATTTTCGATTTTAGTCAACCGGGTAATCTCCTCTGGCTGATTCCATTGGGTCCCTTGCTGGCGTTCTTGATTATTGTCTTGGCGACCAACCGAAGTAAGTTCCTTCCGGCAACGGATCATGAATATGGTGGGCATCATCCCGATTATGATGGGATGGAGGTCCCTGTCGTCACCTCGCGCAGTCGTGTGTTTAGCGTGGTGGTGGGCGTAGCTGGTGTGGTGTTTGCCTTGTTGATAAGCCTCAATGTGGTGGGGCAAGCATTTAATACCCATCATTTTGGTCAAATCGACCATATTTTTAGAAGTAATACTGTATGGATGGACTTGGGGAATAATCCCTTTCGGATGGGGGTGTTGGCGGACCCCTTGACTATCATTATGCTTGTGATGGTTCCGATTGCGGTCTTGATGATTTTCACCTATTCCATCGGTTATATGGCACACGACCCGCGACAATCGCGGTTTTTTGCGTTGATTTCGCTATTTGCGGGTGCAATGCTGACGTTGGTTGTGGCGGATAACCTGCTCTTGCTCTTCATTGGCTGGGAAGTGATGGGCTTGTGTTCGTATTTGCTCATTGGCTTCTGGTTCGAGAAAGAAAGTGCCTATAAAGCGGCGATTAAAGCCTTTACGACTACTCGTGTTGCTGATGTGATTATGTTGCTTGGGATTGTCTATCTCTATTCTCAAGCAGGAACACTCAGTTTACGTGAGATTGTCTATAATCCTGAGTTACTCAATAACCTCGCATCAACGCCAGCATTGCTCGTTGGCAGTTGGGGCGTGAGTGCTGCAGGGTTGATTGGTGTTTTCCTGATTGTGGGGACTGTCGGTAAATCAGCACAATTCCCGCTTCATGTATGGCTACCCGATGCGATGGAAGGTCCTACTCCGGTTAGCGCGATGATTCATGCGGCGGCGATGGTGTCGGCTGGTATTTTTGCAATTATTCGGATGTACCCCTTATTCGCGGCAGGTGGTGACCCCCATCATGGGATATACACACCGCCGCTTGTGTTTATGGCAGTCGTCGGGGCATTTACGGCACTCTTCGCGGCGACGATGGCATTGGCGCAACGAGATGTTAAAGCAGTATTGGCGTATTCGACCATCTCCCAACTCGGCTTTATGATGTCGGCATTGGGCATGGGGGCGTATATCGCGGCGGCATTCCACCTGATTACTCATGCCTTCTTCAAAGCTCTGCTCTTTATGGCGGCTGGCTCGGTTATTCATGGGATGGAACATGGTGAGCATCACGTTCATGAACATGGACATCATGGACACGACAATGAACATCATGACGATCATCACGAGGAAGCACATCATCACTTTGACCCCCAAGATATGTTCAATATGGGTGGGTTGCGTAAGACGATGCCAGTTACCTTCTGGACATTCTTGATTGGTGGTTTCTCGCTAGCGGGCTTCCCACTGCTTACCGCTGGCTTTTGGTCAAAAGATGAGATTTTGGCAGAAGCATGGTACGGGCTGACAGAAGGCTATGCGGCACAAACACTCGTATTTATTATGCTAGCATTAGCGGCGTTCTTGACGGCGTTCTATACCATGCGTCAGATTGCCTTGACCTTCGCTGGTGAACCCCGCACAGAAGAAGCGAAACACGCCAACTTGGGACGTGGAATCGTCAGTGCGACGATGACTGCGCCCTTAATTATCTTAGCGTTCTTTGCGATTGTGGCAGGGTTTGTCGGTGTGCCGGATGATTTTCCAATTTTCGGCTCGATTTTCTCCCCAGAATACAATCCCTTCCATCATTTCGTGATTGAAACACTGCCTTTGAACGAGGCGACAGAAGCCTTTGCACTTGTTCCTGAATTGCATGTCGATGCACCGCCCTTTAACGTTATTCCGGTGGCGGTATCCTTTATCGTCGCGCTTGGTGGCTTAGGCTTGGGTTATCTGATGTACTGGCGCAAACCACTGAAAGCAGGCGAAGAAGACCCACTCATCGGTATCTTAGGCCCGTTGCATCCAGTTTTGGCGAATCGCTATTATATGGATGACCTCTATGAAACCATCTTTGTGCGACCATCGCATTGGATTGCTGAAAAAGTGAATACCCTGATTGATGAGGGTTTGATTGATGGTGTACTCCATGCGATTGCGAAAGTCTTTGTGTGGCTGGGTAATTTGGTGAAAGTATTGAATAGTTGGTTGATTGACGGCGTGGGTGATGGCATCCCCGAAGCGATTTTTGACTTTGGAGGCTGGCTCCGTCGTGTGCAAACCGGACGTATCCAACAATATATGTTACTGTTACTGGCGGCGGCGGTCATCATCGGTGTGGTACTGGTGTTGTCTTCGGGTTCCGTCATCGCACAGTAGGAGAGGGTTATGCAAGATATCTTTGGAGTTGACCCCTTAAGCGTTCTCATCTTCGCCCCTGCATTGGCGGCGTTGGTGATTGCTGCAGTGCCGATGAATAAATTGATGGCGCGCTGGCTCTCGCTTATTTTTGCGGTCTTGATTGGCGGGTTGGCGGTGACCGTCTTCTTTGCCTATCAGAACCAAGCCGAGGGACTGAACGGTGCATTCTTCCTCGAACGAAGCTATGAATGGTTCTCGATACTGGGTGCCTCGTGGCATGTCGGCATTGATGGTGTGAGCGCGGCGATGATTTTGCTGACGGGTATTCTAACTCCGTTGGCGATTCTGGTTAGTTGGGAAATTGAAGACCGCCCGAATATGCATCTTGCCTTGTTACTCTTCTTCGAGACAGGGTTG
>JANQRM010000562.1 GCA_028284565.1 Anaerolineae bacterium
TTGGCAGATAATGACAACAAAATTGCAAAACCCAAGGCAACAACAATCATGACTATCGCGCTAATTGCAACCCGCCATTCGCCACCCACATCTCGTCTCATCATCGTGTTATTCGCCTAGCATCGGTTCATAAGGCAAAGCGACATTGAAAGTACTACCGACACCTGATTCTGTCTCGACCCATAAACTGCCAGAATGCGCTTCGACCAATGCTTTTGCAATAGACATCCCGACCCCAACATCACCTAAGCCTGCAATCAGTGGATTTTCCGCTTTGTATTTGCGGGCAAAGACGCGGGGAATATCTTCCGATTGTATACCGCCACCTTTATCCGAAACAGAAATCTTTAAGCAATCCACTGGAGCTTGTGATGCCCCATTTTCTTGAAGGTTAATCTGTTGCCGTTGAGCTGTGATTGAAATCTCGCTATCGACGGGAGAGACCAGATATGCATTCGTCAAGAGTTGCCCAACAATTTGATGAATCGCATCTTTATCAGCCGTGAGTTCAGGTAAGTCGTCATCCAAGCGGAAATTGACCGTCAAGCCTTTTTCGCGGAATTGATTCGAAGCATTGGTAATGGCATCTTCAAGGATATAGATAACATCAACGGGTGTCCGTTCTAACGTGAATTGCCCACTGTCCAATTGTGATACGTGCACCAAGTCGTCAATCATGGTGGTCAGACGAGAGATATTCGATGAGACACGTTGTAAGAAATTGCGTTGCATTTCACCTAAAATACCCGCTGACTCCCCCAACAATAAATCGACATAGCCAATAATCGAGGTCATTGGAGTACGAAGTTCTTGTACTAGGCTCATCAGTATTTCAGGATTTTGCGGCTGGTAGGTTTGGGTAGGTAGCGCATCGGGCGTCGTCAATCGAACGCGTTCCAATTCTTGCTCCGTATTTTTCAGACGCGACTGGGCATCATTGAGAGATTGTTCAAGCTGTTGTCGTTCCTGAGACAATTGATCGACCATTGCCTTTAAGGAATGAATGCCCGAATCACTCAATTCCGCTAATTTCTCACGGCTCGCAGGCGATTGTTGTGCCAACAGTTGGTCACGCTCAGCCTCGATGGTCTTCTGTAAAGCAATCAAATGATTCTGCATGACCTTCAGGTTGCTGTTGTCATTGGCGAGCTGTTGAATTTCAGCGCGTAAGTTGCCTTGTTCTTCATGTGACTCTTCAAGTTCTGCTTCATACTCAGCAACTTTTGCCAGCAATCGAGTCCGATGATCTTTGACCGTGTCCAACTTAGACATTAAATCATCACGATATTCACGCCATTTTTCGCGTTGTTTGAGATAGACTTCACGGTCATTGGCGAGATGTCGAACAGTCCGTTTCAATTCTTCAATTTGGGAGTCGGTGAGTTGCTGGGTGCTACGTTTGTCGGCAAACTGCTGACGTTCCGTGAGTAAGGTGTCGCGTTCTGTCTGTAAGGATGAAATCTTGCGTTTGAGTCTCTCTTGCTCCGTGTGAATTTGGCGCAGGAGTTGGGTGAGTCCCTGTGTGCCTTCCTCAACACCCAACGCACGCAACTGCGATTGAATATCCCCTAATAAGTCGTGGAGTTGGTTGCGCTCTTGTTCCAATTGCGATTTTTCTTGTGACATCGATTGCAGAAGCCGTTGCACATCCTTCGGCAATACCAAGCGATCTTGAGCGCGGAAGTTATCCAGTTGTGATTGTAAACGCACTCGTTCTGTCTCTAATGTCTCTTTTTCACGTTGGAGTGATTCCACCATCTGGTTGACAAAGCTCTCGCCATCGGATGCTAAGGCGCTATTCAAAGCAGTCACTGCTTCTTGGAGTTGTTGTGCCAGTTCATCCCGTTGTTGCCGCAGCTTTTCTTGCTCTTCCGACAAGAGTTTCAGCTTTTGCGAACTTGAAAGGCTTTCACCCGATTCATCCAACTGATTCGTCAGGCGTGTTCGTTCATCATCTAGTTGCACTTTTAAGTGGGTGACTTGTTGCTTGAGTTCAGCAATTTGTTTTTGCGCGGTCTCCAATGCGATTCTGCCGGAGTCTGATAGCACATCTGCAATGCTATTGCCTTGAGTCGCAACTCGCTCAACAATATCTTGAATAGCTTGTTCTTCAGCTTGTTGCTTCGTATCTTGTGCAATGATGCTGAGATGCAAGAGCTTGCTCGAGAGGATGCCGACGGATTTCAGTAACTCCAGTTTTGTATTGCCAAGTTCTTGCTGACTATAAGGCATTCCCACCATCAAGACCGCTACAATCTCTTTATCGCGAACGAGCGGTTGGAAGTAGATCGCACCGGACTGGTCAATTTCAAAACGGTTGAGCAAATCATCCAGTTCATCCGTATTGCGTTCTGGATAGAGAACCCGTTGTGAGGCGCGTTCATAGGCATTGACTAAGGTAGGTTGGTCATCCAAATTGAGCGACATGCCATGAATCGGGCGGCCCATCACACGGTCAAAAGCATAAATGACATCAGCATAGTTGGCATCTTGAAAACGCAAGAGCGCGCCCACATCTGCTCTAAGTACGTCAATTGTTGCGGTAACGATATTAGATGGAATCTGTTCTGGAGTGGTGGATTCGATAATGAGGCCGAGAGCTTTTAGCAGTTGCGTGTCATGTTCACGAGCCGTAGATGATTTCTCAACTGCCTTGATTTCACTCGTAGCGACACGCTCAGAGCGCGCAGATGACAAACTCGCCGATTGAATTTGAAGTACACTATCTTGGAGTTGTCCAATTGTCAAACGATATAAGACCATTGGCAGAATCACCAAGGATATGACAGTGGCTAGGCGGGAGACACCGACAAAATCCCCAATCAGTTGCCCTTGTGCCATCTGGAAGATGGCAAAGCCATAACCCAGCAAGACGATAAAGAAAAACACCAATTTAAGGGGTGCATCAAGGATATGAGCAAAGCGCAATACAAGAACGATGATTCCGAAAATTGCCAAAACCGCAGGCAGAAAGCCCCAGATGACACTATAAATACTAAAGTTAAATTCTGTTGTCACAACAAGGTCTGCCCATTGCACGGTTGTTGCCAAAAATCCTACAAAGGCAATTGCAATAATAGCCAAAAGCCCAACATCAAATTGTCTCGAAAAGCGTAGGTGGTCTGCTGTCAAAATTGCCCAGCCGATAAATGCAATCGTTAAGACACTGACCATACGCTCAAGTGGCGGGAGTATCGTGCGTGTATCCTGTTGAGTCGCTAGTGTATAGGCTGCCCCAATTAGGAGAATACCCCACAGCATCACCACACCAGCGGTTGCTATTACATAACGGTTGCTTGTACGGAGTTGTGGAAAGCGTCCGCGCTGTCCCCATGCCATCATCAAACTTGCTTGACTTAGCGCAATTACGACAAAAAAATAGAGTAAATCGCCGGGCGATTCGACAAACAGATTTAAGAAATTGAGAGATGTTGGATTCAAGGTCGCCCCTGCTCAAGGTCGCGTCGGCTAAAGTTAGGGTAAGTATAACATAACAAAACCAACCGTTTTGTCGCAAAGGGGTTGAACTCAGGTTTTATCAAGGTTACAAATAAGTTATAAAGCCACACAGCTAAGCGTTGACGTAACTTTCCACGTTGATTAGACTCCTATTGATCTTCCGTTGATTTTTAGGATTGGAATGGGACAGCGTAACAAACAACGACGCATTGCGAACTTGATTCGACGTTTTCCCAAATTAATTAGCCTCCCCTACCGACTCTTTCGCTTCGTCCAGACTAAATATACTGTGGGTGTGGTCGGCGTAGTCTTTAATGAGAAGGGGCAAGTCCTCTTGGTTGAGCATGTCTATCATCCTAAGTTGCCTTGGGGTTTGCCGGGCGGGTGGGTTAACCACAACGAAGACCCCAAGATTGCGGTCGAACGCGAATTCACTGAAGAGCTGAGTCTCAAGGTCGAAGTCTGCCAAATCCTTTCAATCGAGAAAACCTATCATAATCATCTGGATATTGCTTATCTCTGCCATAGTAGTGAAGCAATTGGTGAACTTAGTGACGAACTACTGGATTATCAATGGTTCAATCTTGAACAGTTACCGACCATCAAGTCATTTCACTATCAGGCAATTCAAGAGTCGTATCGTATCTTCAGAGACAGAAAACAAATTGTATGACCGCCACACTCAGCACTCGTCGGCGTAATCGTCGATTTGGTATCCCGATTTTAACCCTAGTTTCCAGTACCTGTATCCTCATTGCGATTGGGTTATTCATTTTTAGTTTGGTGCAATTTAGTCAGCAGGATGATCGTTTGCCAGCCGATATTCGCGTAGCAGGGGTACAAGTTGGCGGGTTGACCAATTCACAAGCCAAAGCGCAATGGGAGCAAGCCTTTGCCGAACCTTTGGTGCTGTATTATCAAGACTCCCCTCCCATCTTACTCAATCCAGATGAAATTGGCTGGAGCATCAGCAGTGACCCCATGTTGGCGCAAGCTCTCGCTACAGGTACTACGGGTAGTGGATTCTGGCAACGCTTTTTAAACTATTTATTGGGACAGGAGAACTCTCAAGCCACCGATATTCCATTGCAAGCAACGTATCAAGTCGGATCACTCCGCACTATCTTGGAAGATATTCAACAACGTTATGATCGTCCGCCTGGCAAACCCGGCTTCGATCTCGCCACCCTGACCACCTATCCCGGTACGGGAGGGTTCGCATTGGATATCGAGACGGCGATGGTCATGATTGATAGTGCACTTCGTAACCCCGTTAATCGGTCTGAGGTGTTACCTGTGATTTCTGATAATTTGCCTCAACCAACACTCGACACATTAGAAGAGATGCTCATTGGTTTTCTGGATAGTCGGGGATTTATCTACGATGGGCAATCAACTGTTGCATCAATATTTATCTTAGATCTGCAAACAGGGGACGAGATTAACATTCTCGGAGATGTCACCTTTTCCGCCGCCAGTACGATTAAAGTCGGCATTATGATTGACTTTTATCGTTATCTTGCTTTCCCTCCGACACAGGATGAAGCATGGCTCATGGCGAATTCATTGCTCTGTAGTAACAATTCCTCGTCTAATCTGCTGATGCAAATCGTTGGCGGTAATGATCAATTTGCGGGTATTGCGAGCGTCACCAACACGCTTCAATTCCTTGGTGCAGACAACAGCTATATCACCGCACCTTTTTATCTCGGAGTCGAAGGGCAAACACTCGGCTCGATTCCCCCACCGAGGACCTCACCGAACCCATCATTTAATACCAATCCAGACCCCTTCAATCAGACCACAGCCGAAGATATGGGGACATTATTCACAATGATCTACGACTGTGCAGAATTCAATTCGGGTCTAGCTTCTGCCTACCCCAATGGCGAAATCACCCAGAACGAATGCCGACAAATGATTGAGTTGATGTCTGCCAATGATTTGGAACGCCTTTTACAGGGAGGTATTCCAACCGAAGTCCGAATTTCGCATAAAAACGGCTGGATTTTTGATACCGTCGGTGACACAGGAATCGTCTATTCACCCAATGGACGAAACTATATTATTTCTGTGTACTTGTGGGAAGAAACCGAATTCCAAGATTATGAAAAATTATGGCCCCTTGTGGAAGAAATCTCGCGGGCAACATGGAACTTCTTCAACCCAGAAAATGCGCTACTAGAGGCGCGTCGAGACCTGCCCATTTCAGCACAAGAGTGTGAAGGCAACTATCTACCACCGAGTCCAGAGCAAGTGGATTTAGATAATATCAATAGTTGGCGAGAGAATCGTTAATTAGCGAATACGCTTTTCGAGGATGAGGTGATTGCGCCCATTCACCTCTTGATAGTCCACCTTGTCCATCAGTTGTTTGACAAAATAGAAGCCCCAACCACCCTCTTCACGTTCTTCAAGAGATAATGTTGGGTCGGGATCATCGAGTCTTGTCGGATCAAAAGGAGAGGATTCATCAATCACAACAATAATCACCCGATCACCCAGAAAGCGACAAATAATTTCTATTGTCTTATCGCTCCCATTACCTCCATAACCATGCTCGACAATATTGGTGCAAATCTCGTCCATCGCCAGTTCGAGTTTATAGGAGAACTCATCCCCCAAATCATAGCCTTCGATAAATTCCGCAA
>JANQRM010000568.1 GCA_028284565.1 Anaerolineae bacterium
CCCGAAGGCTTCGCGTATCGGAGACTTCCCACGCAGTTGATACTCAATCCAACTCACCTTATCGGTAAATTGAAAATGTAGTGTCCCCTTTTCAGCAAGGAGACCCCCACCATAGACCCATGCTTCACCCGATATGCTCACATCCACTGTACCGATGCCGCCCTCTGCGTAACGAAGCATTGAGAACATCGTGTCCTCGTAATCAAGCTGATGCTGGATACGAGGTGCTGAGACCGCAAAGATACTCGTTGCCTCACCCAAAATACTCTCCATCAGGTCATACATATGCGCGCCCGATGAGTGCATCAGTCCCCCATTCTGTGCGCTTGTCGCCCACCAACCTTGACGTACCACCCACGCAGACCGCAAGATTTTCATCGCCAAGGGACGACCCAAAATGTCATCGTCAATCAATTGATAGATGCGCTGGATACTCGGAAACAAGCGTGTCACATGCCCTATCAACAACTTGACACCATGTCGCTGAGTGGCTTCAATCATCGCTTGGCATTGGACAACATTTAGTGCCATCGGCTTCTCGCAAAAAATGTGCTTCCCCGCTTGTGCCGCCGCTAAGGTCTGTGGATGATGCATATCATGACTGGTAGCGATGATGACCGCATCCACTTGCGGATGGTATAACAGCTCATTTACCGTCTGGCAGTGCGTCGCTTGGTACTGTGCGGCAACTTGATGCGCGTTGTCTTGTTGAATATCGCATACCGCTACCAATCGAAATTCTGGGACTGTCACAGACAACTCTGCGAGTGTTTTCCCAAAGCGACCCGCCCCAAGTAAGCCCAACCCTATTGTGCTAGTCATGGTTGATCCGACTTGTACGCATCTGGGCGATACCGTCCTGCAAGATGATTTTGTCGTCGCATCTCCCGCAACATCTCAGCAAATTTATTCGCCCAAATGTCGATTAACTGCTCACCAATCTCCTTTGAGACTTCTCCAATGGGTTCTTCAGTGTCTGCGAGTGAATACCGATTCTGATTCATTACTGCCCCTACCCCATAGCGTGGATTACCCAAGAAGGGATAATCACTCTGCAACGGTCTGTTCCCGCGCATCGCATCCAAGTTCACCAACTCAGGCTGAAGCGCGAGCATGATAGAGGTTTTCGCTTGCATCGGTAAATCGCCTTCACCACTAGCTTCCCACCATGGAAAAGACGTGACTTCCTCCATATTTCGATAGAATCCCCCAATCGAGACAAAAAACATCTCCGCATCGGGACCCGACTCTACAAACTGCGCGGCGGCATCATAAGCAAAGCCAAAAGCAGTCTGATAACTAAAGCCTTCCCCCGCCATGCGGACACCACTTTCGTCCTCATCCGCCTCCATCATGGTCTGGCGGATAACACCCGTACTCCCATGTCCATTCACCAGCACAAAGCGACGAAACCCTTGTCGATACAAATCCGTGAAGATGCTCACCAGCAAATCGAGCAACACATCCCACGGCAGATTCATCGCGGTTGGTACGATATTGGGTCCCCCCGGATTCCCCATATCAAAGGGAGGTAAGACCAATGCGCCCACCTCCTCAGCCACCAATGACACGCCTCGGCGTACCAGCCCTTCAATAATGTAGGTATCCGTTCCCAATGGTAAATGTGCTGGCTGGATTTCTAACGAGCCAAACGGAATGATAGCAATGTCACAGCGACGTACCCGTTCCTCAATCGCACGCCAAGTCAGTTCTTCAAACATTGCCTTATTGGACATTGCATTTAGTCCTTCGTCTGAGCATGCATGGCTTCGAGAACTTCAGCAAAACGTTTGACCCATTCCGCAATCAATTCCTCGCCGTAGGCTTTTGTCCCACGATAGGGACGACCGCGCGCACCAATCCGCATCGTCTGCCAGCGATTTTGCAAGGTTCCCACACCATAATCGGGATTCATCACAAATTCATACTTACTTAAAAATTCGCCAAATAGCTCCCCATCAGTGACCTGTTCCATATCCACAAGGTCTTCGCGCACTGCCAACATCAATGATGTTTCGATTTCTCCGGCATGACCTACCATCACATTCTCTGGGTCAGCATTGACTCGATCCCACATTCCCATCCCAAATGTTCCTGTATAAAACACTTCGGCATCGGCATAATAACGTTGAACAACATCCGCACCGACCTGCTTCGGATATCCATTGCCACCATGCCCATTCGCAATGATAAAACGCCGGAAACCCTGACGATACAGGGCATCAATCATAGCCAGCAAATATCGAATCAGAATAGCTGGGGAGACATTCACTGTTCCGGGGAAGAAGCGGGTACTGGTCGTACTACCATAGCGCACACAGGGCAAGACCACCGCACCCACGGTCTCTGCAACACGCTCAGCAGCAAGACGACACATCGTTTCAATCTGATAATTATCCGTCCCAACGGGCAAATGGTAGCCATGTTGCTCCATCGCCCCAATCGGTAGAATAGAGATATTGCATTGTTGGACACGCGCGAGAAGTTCATTCCATGTGAGGTCTTGATAAAGCACTTTGGGGGGCATATCTACCTCAAATAAGTATATTAATCAAAGTTCACGCACTAATTCTGACAAATAACCTGTGTAAATCTATCAAATTATTCAAGATTGTTGGACAATTATCCCTGAATTTAGCACGAATTCCACAAATCGCCAACTTTTTAATCCATAAGGTTGATTATTTGACAGCCAAGCCATCCAGACATAGAATACACCTGATTTTGCTCACCTCAGGATGTAACTAATCAACTATGCTCATCCGCGAACTCTCAGGCACACCTTCTGATCTTCGTCGTCGCAATCGCTTTGCTATCCTCTCCCTCTTGCGGGAACATGGCTCTCTATCCAAATCCGAATTATCCAGCCTCACCCATCGGACGATGACCACCGTTAGCACCATCTTGGATGAAATCAACGACGAAGGGCTAATTCAACAACTAACAATGGATGAACGACCCGATAATGGTCAACGAGGACGACCCGCCACCCACTACG
>JANQRM010000575.1 GCA_028284565.1 Anaerolineae bacterium
CGGATGATGTCGTTGCAGTTTGTTTTGACGGGAGTGATTGCATAAGTTGTGATGTCTTAGTTTAGGCTCTCAACTTGATTACGTAATTTTAGCTTCGCCCGTTGCGAGTACCAACTGATGCTCCGTCGTGAAGAATTGGCGGAGGGTGAGGAAAGCCGCGATGAGTCCCGTGAAGGTCGCCGCACCGACGAGCATATACATGACGATGATTTGCAATTCAACAGCTTCCAATGGGGATGCTCCAGCCAGAATCATGCCTGTCATCGCACCGGGAAGTTTGATTAAGCCAACAGTCTTGGTCGTATCAACAATCGGAATCATGGCACTGCGGAGGGCGGAACGGAATTGCTTGAGGGAAGCTCGATGACTGGTTGCGCCCAATGCCAACATCGACTCAATCATATCGCGCTGACCATGCACATCATCGCGCAAGCGGGACATCACGAGGGAGGCGGTTGTCATCGAATTACCAATCACCATCCCGCCAATCGGGATAATCTCTTGTGGGATGAAGGTGAAGACTCCCAGCAGAAGCAGGACGCTAATCGTCAGTGCTGAACCAATGCCAATCGACCAGAGTGCGGTTTGTCCGCTGTTGGTGACGGATTTCACGCGATTTTGCGTCGTGCGGGCGGCGATGAGTGTCATCACCAAGAGAATAGCAATGGTAGTGATGGGTGTATCGGATTCAAAAATGAGTTCCAGGGCAAAGCCGATAAGAATGAGTTGGATGAAGCTCCGTATCGTGGCGACAAGTAAATCCTTTTCTAAATCAGCCGATTGCCAGCGTGAGATACCAATCGCAACAAGGACGAAGACCATTGATACGAGAATACGTAATAGACTATCGGATTGGATAAAGGCTTCGAGTTGGGCAAAGGTTTCCATCATGCCTCCTTATCGTTGTCGGTTTCTCCAGCGACGAAGCGCAACACACGTGCATCGCCAGTTTGTGCATCAAGTATCACGTCTGCCCTATCCATGGCGATTTGTTCACCATCATCAAGAAACAGGACATAATCCGCGACTCTGTGGGCTTGTTCAATCGAGTGTGTCACCCAGATGAGTGTCAGTCCGAGTTCATCTTTGAGATGCAGTAAAGCCGATTCGACTTGTTGGGTGGCAACGGGGTCGAGTGCCGAGGTAGGTTCGTCAAGGAGGAGAATTTCCGGTTCATTGGCTAAAGCGCGGGCAATCGCTAGGCGTTGTTCTTGTCCACCAGAAAGTTCATGGGCATTGCGATGCAACAAGCTCTCTTCTAAGGATGCGAGTTGGAGCAGACGTTGAACTTTCTCTTGGGATAATGGTGTATCAACCAGTTGGGGTCCAAATTGAACGTTATCGAGAACTGTGCCATCAAAGACAGCAGTCTTCTGGAATATCATCCCAACATGACGGCGCAACTCGATAATAGAAAGGGAAGAGATAGGCTTATCATTGAGGTGTATCTCGCCAGCTGAGGGTTCTTCTAGGCGATTGAAACAGCGCAGTAAAGAGGATTTACCTGCCCCACTCGGTCCAATAATCGCTAAGACACAAGATTGATTTAGGGTGAAGTGGATATTATGTAAGATTGGACGGTTGTTGCGGATGAGGGACAATCCCTGAACAGCAACCGTTACCATCTAATCTTCTAACACCTGCTCAACTATCGTATTCAGTTTGAGGGCTTTGCCACGTTCCAAGGCAGATTCCAGCACATCTTTATCCAGCAGGTCTTCCAGTTGGCTCAGGACACGCTCCGTAATTTGTTTGGCTTCGCTTGAGGTGGCTTCATGATTATGCAAAAGACCAACCCACTCTGCGGCAGTTACACCGTTGGGTTCGATTTCGGCGAGTCCAGCAATGGCTTCAAGAGTTATAGGTGTAGCATGAATATCAATGGCTTCTTCAATCGCATCCAGATAATAATTCTTAGCGCGTGCAGAATCACCCTTCGCTTGCCAGATTTGTCCTAAGTTGACGTAAGCATTCGCAATCTCTTGTCGGTTCCCAATGCGCCGGAACACCTCAAGTGCTTCATCGTTATACTTCAAGGCTTCATCAAAGTTCTCTCGCATCCGTGCAATGAGTCCCAAGTTCCCGACAGCAGAGGCAACAATGACCTGATAACCAATCGCCCGACCCATCTCGACACATTCCGTGAAGTAGCGGTGGGCTTCATCAAAATCTTGTTTCATTCCAGCGATTCCGCCGAGATTGTTGAGGATGGTCGCCATCTTGCGACGCTCACCAGTGGTGCGCGCCATATCAAGCGTTTGCAACAAATAGTTGCTGGCAGATTCAAAATCGCCTTGTGAGGCGGTGACAAGCCCTAAATTGTTGAGGGCGTTGGTCACCGTCGCGGTATCATCCACTTCACGGCTGATTTTGAGACTCGCCTCACAATATGTAGTTGCTTGAGCATAATCCCCCTGCCGAGCAGAAATCAGCCCAAGATGATTCTGTGTTCGTGCGATGCCAACTTTATCACCGACTTGCTGGAACAAGGTCAAACTCTCAATGCCTAAAGTCATCGCCTCAGTATAATTACTTTGCCAGCCACGAACTTCTGCGAGTTCCAATTTGACCTCAGCGATATGTTTGGAACTATTGAGCTTCTCCCAGATTTTGAGGGCATCAGTTAGTGTTTGGGTCGCTACCTCATAATTGCTAGCGAATTTCTCCGCCTCACCCGTTTGTAGTAATAAGAACCCACGGATACTATTGGCTTGAGTTTCATCCGTGATAACATTCGGCAAAATCTCAAGCGCGCGTTTGTAATGTTTGATTGCTTCTTCAAGTACACCAAGTTGCGCTTCGTATGCCCCTGCTTGTTGCAAGTAATGGAATTCTTTCTCAGGGTTGTGTGCTTCTCGCCAATGACGAGCAAGGATACCTGCCCGTTCTGGCATGTCAGGATAGGTCGCTTCCATTGCCCTCGCAATTTGTTGATGTCGTTCTGACAGGTCACTTGCTTCAATCGCGCCAATGACCACTTCACGAATTTTGTCGTGAGTGAATTGCCATTGCTCATCTTGAACTTCGAGGACAGCGCGGTTTGCACAGGTTGAAAGCCAATCTTCGAGTGTTTCGCCATCATACAAACTATCTAAGAGTTGCGTATCGAGTTCACGCCCTGTCAATGCGGCAAGTTGTAAGAGCTGACGCGCCTCGTCTGGGATTTGGTCGACTCGGCGGCGTAACACCTCTTGTACCCCGCCCGCCATCACTTGGCGTGGGAGTTCCATCTGACCGATATTGCGTAACCGTCCCGCTTCTTCGGCTAAGGCACGCATGACCTCGACCAAAAAGAAGACATTCCCCTCCGTTTCATTTTGGAGCAAATCAAGAATGTCTTGGCGTTTACCCGTATCACCTAACATGGATACACTTAAATCGGCAATGTTTTTACGAGACAGGCGCATGAGCCTGAGTAACGTCATTTCCGTCAATTTTTCCGGTAACTTGGGGGCTTCATCTGCGCGGTAGCTCCCGACTATCAACACTGGCAAATCTTTGACCATGGCATTGAGTAGTTTCAAAACTTCAAGGTCTTCGGTTGCCCATTGCAAATCTTCAATTATCAGAAGAATGGGTTGGGATTGTCTCTGAAAGAGGCTTGTAATTGCCCCTTGCAATCGCTGTTGATAATCTTGTCCTTCTAATTGGACGATTTCTGGGATGTCGCGCCCAACGAGGCGGTCTATATCAGGAATCAGGTCTCGGAGAATCCCCGCATCAAGGTCGTCAATATCAGTAGCTAATACCAAGCGTCGCAGGGGTTCACGCCATGCTTGATAAGCAACGCCACCACCTTGCACCCCTTGACCCCGCAACACCAAGTCCCCATTCACTAATGCGCGAATCCGCAGTTCATTCAGTAAGCGAGTTTTACCAATGCCAAC
>JANQRM010000618.1 GCA_028284565.1 Anaerolineae bacterium
AGCCCGCGAATTGTCCCTCAAAGCCGGGGTCAGTCAATAGATTGTCTTGTGCATGGGCAATGAAAATACTCTGGAACAAGACCAGACATATACAAAGCCCGACGATACGCCTCATGTTCGGCATGGATAATATCTCCATTAAATTAATTTGCTGATTGATGTTGTCATCTGTTGGGAATAGTTGTTGGTAGGGGCGGTTCGCGAACCGCCCTTACTTTAGCTTAATCTTTAGTATGCGATAACAAATGACATAACATTAAAATCTCTCTTAAATATGCGGGCGCGATTATAGCATGGGGCTTTCACAATCGGACAGGGCTAGCTAGGGGCGTGGGGTAAGCGTTAGATTAGAGGGGTTGATGCTCATAAATATCGGTTATCTTGGGTTATTTCAGCATGGGATTCGGGAATACCAAACAGGTGGTTGACCCATAACCAAGCAATTTATCATCGGCATCGACTAATTTGGCATCCGCAATCGCCATCCGTCGTCCACTGTGGATGACATTGGCAATGGCGCGCACTTCGCCCGATTCAGGCGTTATGGGACGGATATAATTAACCTTGAGCTCCGCTGTGGTATAGACCAAGCCATCGGGCATGGTGGTATGCACCGCACACCCCAAAGCCGAATCCAGTAGGGTCGCCGCAAATCCGCCATGAATACTCCCCATCAAGTTGGTTTGATATGGTTTGGGGATAGCACCGAATTCTGCCTTACCTCCGATGATATTTGCCATCGACATCCCCATCAACGACGCAATCGGTGGGATAGGATATTCCCCGCGTGACAGAGCTTGCATATAATCCAAGCCCAGCATCTGCATACCCGCTTGCACACCGGGCATGGGGTCTTCCCAAGTGATGTCTGTTGAATATGTTGTGGTATCGGCATCCATAGCGTCGGGCATCGGCATGACAACACAGGTGGTCGTTGCATGTCCATAGATTTTGCCATCCGATTCGCCAATGAGCTTGGCTTCTGAAGTTGCCAGTTGTCGCCCGACATGAATAGCCTTGCCTTCACAAATCACTCGCCCCGTATCAACCCTCATCGCACGCAAATAATTCACATGCAACTCAATTGTCGCGGGGATAGAGCCAGCCGGAAACTTGGATAATATCGACAAGCCCAAGGCGGTATCAAACAAGGTCGCCGCCAAGCCCCCATGCACCGTCCCAATCGGGTTATAGTGCATCTCAGAGGGTTCTGTGCTGATAACCACCCGACCTGGTTCGACTTCCAATAGTTGGAGATTCATCAATTGAGTCATCGGTGGCATGGGCAAGTCTCCAGCTATCATCTGCTGGAGATGTTCAATGCCCGTGTGTTCTGGATTCGGATTGGCTTGAGTCCACGAAAAGCTGTAGCGACGGTCTGTCATGCAATGTCCTGATGATGCGAAATGATTCAGTCGAGTCCGAGTTTAGCGCACAAATCGGCTAGCTGAAACTTGTAGATAGCATCCTCGCGATGCACTTTGAAACCCAAACGTTCATTGATGGACAGCATTGGCGCATTGGTGGAGGCATTGCCCGTCGTGATGAACTTCGCATCGGGATACTGGTCGCGCAAAAAGGTCAGCATGTGCGCTTTGAGCCACTTGCCCAAACCCCGTCCTCGATAGGCTTCCTGTACACCCGTAAGCAATTGATGGATACGATGTGGGTCTTTCGGAGAATATAAGATGTCAGTCACTCCGCTGAGTGTTCCATCGGCTTCTTGGCTAATCACAGTATGATATTGAAAGTCTTGTTTGCGATAGCGATCTAGCATATCTTTGAAGCGGTCTGGAGACATAATGGCCTCTGCACCTTCAACCTCACCCAGCGGTTGCTGATTGAGGACTTCGGTATACATTGCCGAATAAGCAGGTAACAAGTCATCCGGTGGCAAATCGTCATAGCGAATGAGCTGGACATCGGGTGCGCGTTCTGCCCCTTCTTCACACCAATGCTGAATCATCAGCCAATTGACATCACTTAATTGCAGGCGATTCTCTGCACCAGAGATTGCCGATTCCCCGTCGAGAGATTCACAAAAGGCTATACCAGCTTCATGTGAGGTCATCGTTTGTAAAATGGTAAACTGTGGATGTTGCTGGGCTTCCTCTAATGCTATCTTGAGTAACGTCGTGCCAATCCCCTGCCGACGATAATCGGGATGGACACGCAGATTCATGAATAGCACATGCTTTTGACTCTCGTATTCCTCTTTCTTTTCGGTTCCCCAATTGAGCAGGACATCCCCAAGCACTTGCTGATTGTCCTCTGAGATAGTCAGCCAACGTCGATCTACAGACCGTTCATCGGGTTCTTGCATCATGCCTTGTATCATATCGCGTGGCGGTGGCGGGTCATCGGGGTTACGTTCTTGAAAAAGCGTGAGCGTGTGGTCAAGGTAGCCGTCCCACAAAGCATCCGTCGCTGTCATGGGATCAAAAGATTCAATACGAAATGTGGCGGTTGGCATCACAAAATTTCCTTAACTTAAACTTATTGAAATAGGGTGCTTCATCTCCTTATACGGAAAACGGCGAGATTCGGTTCGTACAAAATGATAATGACAGGCTGTGTTTAGGGGATGCTCTCGTTGACATCGAGGTTGCGTAACCAATGCATGGCTTGATCTCGATCAGTAAAAAACTTCAGGATCGAATCTCTCACTGTCCGGCTCAGGACATTACCCGCGAGTTTAAACACTTGTCCAGAAATCGACTTTGGCATGACCATCGCCGAATAATAATGAACGGGTTCAGATCGGATGCGCTTGGCAAGTTCGTTCATGCGACTCCGTAATAAGGGGGTGAGAGTCATCTCCGTAGATGAGAGGTCATTGATCATCAAGACAGGAATATTGGGCGTTTCATTGGCTAAATCCATATGGAGATAGCGCGCTTGAAAGTAGGTTTCAACAAGGTCACGAGTGGGTGATGTCAAGGTAAACGAGATGATCTTGCCGTCATCTAACCATTCGATTTCCAATCCTTCGAGGGGTAAGACAGGACCAATATGATTGCGATTGGGGAATGAAAAGTCCATTTGGAACGTCCTTTCACCAATTGAGGGATTGCTTCTATTATAAATGAATTAGTAAGCAAATTACCTTTAGAGATTTAAGAGTATTAGAATCGTAGAGACCTCATAACAGCGAAGCTTTTCATAATCAAAATGGATTTTCGACAATGCCGAGTGAATATGCCATAATCAACGTGGGGAATAGAATTCCTAGGGGAATGTTGAAATGCCGATACGTGTCGGATGGGGGCACGCTACAGAAACCCGCCTATTTGTCCAGATGATTGGTGTCTGGACGTGGGAGGAATATCAATCAGCAGTGCGTGAGATTCAACGCGCGCTGGATGAAAAAGAGGAAAAAATTGCAGTCATCTATAATTTTGCTGATAGCCGACGCATCCCCGATCATCCCCTCCAGCACCTCAGCAAACTCGTCCGAAATTGGAATCCAGACAAGGCGGTTGTCTTGGTGATTGGGGTTCCGCTTCTCATGCGGACCGTCATCGACATCCTCTCTCGTTTATACCCCCAAAAGATGAAACATATACACCTGCTTGAAACGATGGACGAAGCCGAAGCCCTCCTAACCGAATTGGGCTATTAGCTACGGACATCCCCGCGTTCCGACCTCTTTGTTGATGAAAACCGTCTATAGTATAAGGAAAGTTCAATCACAGGAAATCTGGATGGATGCTCAATCATTGCTCCAGCAGGCTAAAAATGGCGACATCAACGCCTTTCATCAATTGTTTGCAGAGTTTCAGGGACAGTTGCGCTCGTATATCTACCGCTTGGTGACCAACCGACAAGACGCGGATGATTTGACGCATGATACTTTTGTCAAAGCCTTCGATAAATTAAAGACGTTCAATAAGCATTCGAGTCTCAAAACGTGGGTATTCGCCATCGCCACCAACATGAGCATGGATGTCTTGCGGAAGCGCAAACGCTGGGCGACAGATGCACAAGACCAATCCAGAGCTGTCTCGCAAATGTCACCCGAAGTAGTCGAAGCCTATCAGTACATCAACCAGTACTCACCACATGGGACATACGAAATTCGAGAGCATATCGACTTCTGCTTCACCTGTATCGGCAAAACGCTACCCATCGACCAGCAAGTTGCCTTGATGCTAAAGGATATTTATCGCTTCAAGGTCAAAGAGGTGGTGATGATACTGGATAAATCAGTCGGCGTAGTGAAGCACCTGCTACATGATGCGCGCCAGACCATGACGAACATCTTTGAACAACGCTGTTCCCTCGTGAGTAAACAGGGTGTCTGTTATCAATGCAGTGAACTCAATGGATTGTTCAATCCCAAGCAAGAAGCCCAAACAGAGTTGATGAAAATTGAATTGGTGCAATCAGCCGACGACCATTCGCAAGAGGAACTCTTTGAAATCCGTACCAAGCTCGTGCAGGGAATCGACCCTCTCAATGCCAAAGGCGCGGACTTGCACGACTTCATCATGCAACGCATCCGCAAAGTCATTGGTGAAACCGAATAACGCTCGATCACTTTTTGAGCCTCCATCGTCTAAATGGTAGATGCAAAATGCATCAACAAACTCAATAGATATGGAGGCTTAGATGTCCGTCGAACTTTATCAGGATCAATTTGGCAGTATTCAACATTATCCCAACGAAAAAATACTCGAATTGCGCTGGTCACTCGGCACGGAAAACATCAGCGATGATGATTTCAAGCGTTGGCTTAAAATGCTCGGAGAACATGCCATTGAACGACAAACCCGTTTTTTGGTCGTGGATGTGCGCGAATTTCGTGGCACACCTAGCCCCGAAGCAGTGGGTTCATGGCGCGATGAGCATGTGATTCCCCTCTACAACCAAGCGGGGACAGAAAAGTTTGCCTTTCTCGTGCCACCAAGTCCACCAGCAAGTGATTCCGAAGACGATGATAGTTCATCAATAATGGATGAAAGCGAGGGTCCAGCCAATTTTCCCACACAATACTTCCCCTCATGGGATGCCATCCGCGCATGGTTTGCTGAATAGTAAATTAAGAGGAATTGAAAATAAGGGACTAAATTCTCTCTAGTCCCTACCAACTCTTCTATATTACATTCAGCTACTAAATAGTTTCCAAAATTCTGTTGAGATATCTTGCCTATTTCTAATTTTTATTTCAATAAGATCAGAAACTATTGGCATATATTTATTTAGCGTATCGTGACTCTTGAGAAATTTACGAACATCTACATCTACAGCTTCTCTGACTTTAGAGTCGATAAAATAACTTTCTAATACCCCATCAGTAAATTCCAAAAGTTTAGAATTTAATACCGACTCCATAAATAGTAGATTCCAATCATTGACATTAACATTCTTGGGGTCTGTTTCTAAAGAGTCAATTATCTCATGTTGTCGGAACAACTCTAATGCTACCAAAAAGTATACATAAATGAAGAAAATAGATGAGTATGCCCTCCATCCTCCCTTTCCACCTTGACTGTAGCCATATTTTTTTGTCCACACTCTGACTAAATAAGGATATAAGAAAATTTCAGGTATGGGTTGAAGACTGTCTGTAAAAATATCATCATGCCGTTTACCGCCGGGATTTAATTGATAAGGATAACCATAGGCTATAGCTGGAATCTGCTCAAAGCCTGCCGCATACGACTGAACTGCCTCGGATGCTGGTATTAGATTTTTGAAATTTTGGGGAGCCAAATATTGAAGTTCAGGTATACCTTTATATTTCTCTTTATCACTTGCTTTTAGTGAAGCGAATGCGCCTCTTTGTATTTCATAAAAATAGCCTATTCGTTTAAATTTGGAATTTAATTTTCTATGAAATTCCTCTAAAGAGAAAAAGTCTTTACCACGAACAGCGTTCTGAGAATTTGTGTAGCGAGTAATTTTCTGTTTTTCTTCTTCATCCGACCCCATTATGAGCTTTACAAGCACATGCCCAGACAAATTTTGCCTTTGACTTTCGCGTTTCTTACTTAAAATCTCCCAAATGGATTTCGCAGTTTGACATCCATTAACTATTTGTGGTGTCTTTATTTCCAGTGAAAATTCTACCTCTTGAAAATCATCACACACTATCGTGATACCGTTATTGTATAACCAGAATTTCTCTGGCTGTTTTTCAATAGTTTCTCGAATTCCATTATTAATTTTAGTTCGCTTAAGATATTGCCGGACATTTGAAGCGAATAAGTCATTTTCTCCTTGCTCAACAAAATCATGCAGATCATTCAAACTCACAGCAATAACTGCAGTCGAGGTATCTTGTCCAAATTTTAATATTTCTCTGGTTGCCAATCGGAGACTGAATACTCGATTGCGAATGGTGTCAGGAATCACTTGTTGACGCTTTGTAAGTTTATCTGCTATATCATTTATATCCCAAATAAAAAATTGGTCATCTATTCCATCTAAGCTTAGTCTTTTTGATCTTTCTACGTCTGTAAATTTTGCGCTTGTAACATAATAGAATTCAACGTTATTTCGAGCTTCCTCTAAAGTATCTTGTATTTTAGTTATAATCCTTAATGCTTCATCATTTGCATCTTTATCTTTGACTCTATTATCGAGTATACGCTTCATATCATAATGAAATTTAGTTACCCCATCCCAAGAATGAGAGTTTTCAAATTTAGTTTGAAGAATTAATAAACTTTCATTTTGATGTACCGCAAAGGCATCTATACTATGGTCAAAACTACCTGAAACTTCTGTTGCATCTAAGGCTTCCGAACTAGAAAGCTCAAATACGTTTTCTAAAATCCAACGACAAAAAACATCACCTTTTCTAACTGAGCTATTAATCCCTCCATTTTCAGAGTTAACCCAATCAACTATTCCGTAATGAATAATTTCAACTGTTTCACGATCCATTATTATTTACCTAACCTTAATTATGTAATAAATATAGTATATATATAAGGGAAATAATTTTGCAATTAAGAATCAAAAAGAGACTAGAATTCTAGTCTCCTAATGCTAAAACAGATATACTTTACTGCCATCTCGCAGTCGTCAAACCTGCGCCGAGTTGCCCCATCGAACCAGAGAGATAGACCGCGTTCAAATCACTGATGCGGACGATATTCAAGCCATTGTCAGCGACATCCACCACGACATATTGACCATCCGGCGAGAGCAAGCCCGACACTGCATTCGGAACAAGCGTCTGTGGTGAGCAATCCGGCAAGCAATTCGTACCAACAACCTGCACATAACGGTCATTGGGATTATTCGCATCGCTCGTGAATGCCGAATAGACCAGCGTGTTGCCTTCGACATCGAACAGAGTCAAGGGTGCGACATTATTCGCAATCTGGAAGCTATCACTCAGGCAGGTGTCTGCATTCACACAGGCAATATCGACACCGAATAAATTATTGCCATCCCGATAGTAGGCACGGTTGCCGACAATCTGTACATCCGATGCACTCGCAGGGAGCAGGGTAATGCCACTTTCTAACGGGTGATGATTACAACCACTGGCGAGACATGACATATCCGTGACTTTGGCATCACCGTTTGCATCTCGATACACTAGAAAGCTCGAGTTGTTCACCCAATCAATCGGGGTAACCGGTGCGCTACGTCCCGTGCTGAGGGTGATGGACTGCCCACTATCGACGTTCAATACCGAGAGCAAACTACCACTTCCATCCGTTCCCCAATAGGCGACCATTGAGCCATCATCCGACCATAAGCCACTGCCGCGCGCGTTGGGGTCACTGTTGCTGATGAGCGAACCGTTTTGTGTCTGCCACATGCCATCTTGCCAGAAGAAAAGGTTATTACCTGAGATACTATTGGGCTGGGCTAAATTGGGACGTTCATTGACAAAGGGCGTGACGACCTGTGCCGAGGCTGAATTGATGATGGGGGTGATTCCGTTATTACTATACAACGCCACCCCGCTATCCGAACCGACCAGCACCTCGCCCCGATTCGTCCATTCACCGCCGGATAGGTTGCCAGTCACTTGTCCGATTTCGACGATGCTCATGCTGGCGACATCACCCACACGCAAACTGACCACGCCACCACTATCCACTGCAAAGAACAGTCGTGCATTGTCTGGCGACCATGAAAAGCCAAGCGTGGCATTCAGAAATTCACCCGGATTGGTGACAATCCAGCGTGTGTTACCATCGCCACTAGCGACGACGAGTTGCCCAGATCCGTTGATAAAAGCGACATGGGGCGTTCCCTGTGCTGACACCAGTAGGGGAAAAGTCAGCACAATCAAGATTAGAATGATGAAAATGTGTTTCACTAGGTTATTCCTCGATACCTCACACTGTTACATTAATTTAACCATACTATGAAATTGTGTCCAACATCCCCCTCATATTTGGGGGTTTATGTTTGAAAATGGTTTGTTTGCGACAATTATCTGCATAGTTGATTAAAGAATCGTCAATCCAAGACACTATGGATTAGAATAGTCCCTTCATCAGACCTAATACAGGAGAACCCATGCAGGGAGTCATCGCAGGCGGGAGTCCCGCAACTGCAGAAGCAGGCGCAACCATCTTTCGGGCAGGAGGCAATGCAGTCGATGCTATTGTCGGCGCAATCTTCGCCAGCTTCTTCGCCGAACCCTCCATATCATCGCCAAGTGGAGGCGGATTCGCACTCGTATCCGACGGACAATCTCGTCAATTGATTGACTTCTTCTGTGCGACACCGGGCTTGGGTGCATCATCCCCACCCAATGAACTCGACTTCCAAGATGTGCCAATCATCTTTGGGGATACGGTGGATAGCTACCATGTTGGGCGTGGGAGTACAGCTGTGCCCGGCAACATCGCTGGATTGGCATATCTATTGAAACGCTATGGCACGATGCCTCTAAAAGACGTGCTACAACCTGCCCTCAAACTCGGCAGAAACGGTGTCGCCTTATCCCAAGCGCAGACTGACCTGATGTTCTCCCTGACAAATGTGCTGAAATTCACACCGGAATGTGAACAACTCTTCAGTCGAGATGGCGAATTCCTCAAAGCAGGGGACATCTATCACAATCCGCAACTCCTCAACACACTCGAACATCTCGCACAAGCAGGCTGGGAATCCGTCTATAATGGAGAGATTGCCCAACATATCGTCAAGGACCATCAGCAACACGGTGGACTCATCACCGCGCAGGACTTAGCCGAGTATCAAGTCATTGAACGTACGCCACTCGAATTCCGTTATCGTGAACACCGCCTAACGACCAATCCACCACCCTCAGCTGGCGGCATATTGATTGCCTATGCACTTAAACTACTCGAAGCCTTTCCATTCGATGACCTATCTTACGGCAATACTGCGCACATCGCACTTCTCACAGAAATCATGCGCCAGACGAACATCGCCCGACACCGCGACACCCCACGCAATTTGGCAACACCCGATGAGTGGCAGAAGTGGCTAAGGGAGTCAATTTCGCTGGATTTGGACACGTTGAAACAAGCATTGGTGCATCCTCCTCATGAAAGTGTAGATATGCCCGGCGGACAGGCAAGCACGACGCATGTGAGTGCCATTGATGAAACGGGCTTGACGATTGGCATCACGACGACAATGGGGTCATCCGCAGGCTATCTCGCAGGGGACACGGGCATCCTGATGAACAACATCTTGGGCGAGGGCGATTTGAATCCCGATGGCTTTCATCAAGGGAAGGACGCAGGCGAACGCATCCTCTCGATGACTGCGCCGACGCTGGTGGAGATGGACAACGGGACACGCTTGGTACTCGGCAGTGCTGGCTCGAACCGCCTGCGGACAGCGATTGTCCAGATACTGTCGAATGTGCTGGATTGGGGGATGTCCCCACAAGAGGCGGTGAATCAAGCGCGGGTGCATTTCGAGAATGAGGTGCTGGATTTGGAGTATGGCTTCCGCCCACAAACGGCAGATGAACTGGATGCGAAAGGCTACACGGTCAATCGCTGGCGGGATACCGACCTCTACTTTGGGGGCGCACAAGTGGCTCTACGGGATGCGGATGGACACTTCGACGGCGCAGGCGACCCCCGACGTGGCGGTGCTGTTGTGGTGGTTGAATAAACAATGTAAAATTTTGAGTAATTTACTACTTTACTTCTTCTTTCGCAATAATTAATCCGATACTGCTCAAATGTGATTCGATTTCAGCAAGTTTTTCTGCGATATTTTTGTTCTGTTTAGCTATGCGTAATTTGTATTGTGTTTGATTGATATCACCTCGATTTCTCTCTTCTTCTGCATCATGTTTGGCATTTTGATAGCCATAGATAAATTCTTGGCATTTTTCAACCAATTGTAGTGTACGTTTAATATCAACTTCAGATTTGTTCTCAAGTAACTCGCTGACAACGGACCTGATTTCGGTACTATCTTCAATGACCAAGTCCGGCTCGTGAGATTTGTTACTTCGACGAAGTTTCCAAATTTGACTAAGTTCTTTTACAGCCATATTTCCCACGTTGAGCAAAAACATCATTGCTAATTGTTGGGTTTCAGGGGTTAGCATATTCTTCTCCCTTCGAAGTTTTCTTTCAACAACTTTATTCAATGTTATAGATATTGGGTAGCCATTACTTTTGAGAATGTTATATACATCTAATGCTATTAATTCTTGCAAAGACTTATCAATTGCAACATAATTTTGATACTTAATTCTTCTATGAACTTTAATTCTAGGATTGCCATCCATCTCAACAATCATATGTTTATATTTGTTTATCGAATTTAGAGTTTCATAATCAAGACCTTCAGGATGAGTTTCACTTGCTATATCCATCAATGAAGACGATAGATAGTCATTTCGAGTTTGACGTATGATTGCGGTGAAAAAGGATACTGCAAAGTCATAATATGCTTCGATTCTAGCAATATAATCAGAAGCTGAGTCACATAGATTTTTCAATGCTCTATATAGAACTGTCTCATCGTGAAGCTTTGAAATGATAATGTCTGGGAGATCATATCCAAAGTAACTATTGAATAAATCTTTCAAATTATCTTTATGCAACAGATTAATGAAGCGATTTGGAATATGTGAAGTTAAATGCTCCCGTCTTATTTTTTCTTGCCGTCTATAGAGAAAAACACCTAAGCTCTGAACTGCATGATGCGAATCTTGAAATGCTAGTTTTAGTAAATCTAAACGATCAATCTCTTCTTGCAGTAAATCGAATAAAAGTGAAATTGCTTTGGTTCGTACTAGATAACATTGGTCATTATCAATTACAATTTTTAAGAGGTGTGCAGATAATTGTTGATACTCCGACAAAATGGTTAAGCTACCATCTCGTAAGTACCATTTATCAGAATTTAGAATCCAATCCTCTAAAACTTCATACAAATCCTGAGTAAAGTCACCACTTATTAGAAGTAATGTTCTCATGCAATGAATGTGATATGAACTATAATTCTGATATCTAAAAATGGCATTGTATAAACATTCAACAACTTCCTCATCAAACAAAAAATTTGAGAGGTATTGTGTAGCTTGAAGTACCTTACTTGGAAATTCATCCAAGACACACATAGCAATCTGCTTAATATTCTCGTCACAAATCGCTAAACGCCATAAAACAAACGATATTACTGAGAGGTTTTCTCTAATACAGACTAAATCTAATTCGTCACAACTTCCCAAACAAGGAACATTGTTATAAAACCATGCTTGTAGTTCTTCCTGATGTACATCTTCATCATTTGCAGTTTGTATATTTTTGATATAAGAATGTTTACCTCTTATTTCTCGCTTGTTGATTGCATCATCTAAAATAACTTCATTACATTGTTTGATTTCAGTTTTGGGAAAACTGAGGACAAGAGAACGCTTTTGCAATGCAAGATCGTATTCTATCAAAAATGTCTCAAGTTCATCCTTTTTGTCGAAAAAGAAATACATATCATCAACATACCTTCTCATCATTTCAGGCATGTCGAAACTAAGGTCTATATCAAGTAAGAATAACGTCGCTAGTAATTCGCTTGTCTCATGACCTATTGGAACGCCTTGTCCTGTATTATTTGCCCACACACCTAGACATTTCGATAATAGATTAAGTAGAACTTTGTGATTAAGCCAATTGCGACGTTCCAACATTTCAACAATGAGATTGTGGTCGAGTGAAGGATAAAAGGATGTAATATCAGTCTTCATCATCCACATTGAGTTTTCACTTGCATACCGAATATCATAAAAAATGGCTCTTAGGAACTTATCCCATTGTCCTTCTTCATTATCGGACGAAAAAGTTCGACGAAAAGTGTATTCACTGTAACTACCATCCCATTTTTTTGGATTTGGAATATGAGCAAAAATTGTTTTATTTACAAAGGGTGCTAGATCATTATAACTATTCTCAATAATTATATTTCCTATTGCCTGATATACGATGCGGTCTCTCATCGTTAGAAAGCTATAAGGTCGTACAGTTTTGTTATCTTTCGGCAAATACATATACTCAGGTTTGTCTGGCTCGTATTTGGTATCATTAACATCCTCGATAAGCATCGTTAAATGCTCTTCTGTCTTAGCAGAAAAGATTTTTAATCCTAACCGATCTTTTGTATCGAGAATTTGAGTTCTAAGTAACCGTTCCCATGCCAAATGAATTGAGCCATTTTCTTGCCGGAAATATTCGATCTCTTCAACTGAAGTGCGCGACGTGAACATAGCTGTATATGTAATGAGGAGCGAGTAAGATAGTAGAAGTATATACTATTTTGACTTGCGTACTCAACTAATATTGATTTGTATCAAAGTTGTGTTGTTGAATGAGAGGTGCAACCGATAGGGGAAACGAGAGCGAGCAAGATATGACCTGCCCACTCTAAAATGAAGGTAAGGAGAGCTTCTGTTACTGAGGAACAGCCGACATCACTTGTGCTTGCAGACGTTCTAGCACATTGCCCCAACCACGAATGAAGCCTTCATATAATCCTTGTGGATGTGGCGTATCCTCAAAGCCCGTATGTTCGAGCGTGACATGGGTTTTGCCTTCGTCTGTTTCATCCAACAAAATGGAGACGAGCGTGTAATTGTCCCAACGGCTTTCTTCCGGCGTGATGATGCGAATGGCGGTCATCAGCTTGCGGGGTGGTGCAACGACGAGAACCCGTCCAGCGAGTTCATAGGTGGTCCCGCCTTTGACCGTGATTTCATAAAAGTCCCCATCGACTTCTGGATTCATCCGCACCTCAGAGCCAAACCAACGGCTGAGTCCCTCGCCTGTGTCGACAAATTCCCATACTCGTTCTGGGGATGCGTCAATCGTGATGTCTTTCGTGATGGTTAGCTTATCCATGATGTTGCTCCTTTATGCGTTATCTTCGTTTTCGACTAAATGCTTCAAGCGGGATAGGCGAGTCTCCCATGTGCGATTCAATAAAGAAATCCATGAGGTCGCCTGATACAAAGGCTCTGGCGTGAGGACATACAATTTGTCACGCCCCTGCTTGCGGGTATTCACCAAACCTGCGTCCTGCAAAATGCCAAGATGCTTGCTCACTCCCTGTCGTGTCATATCGAAATTATCGGATAATTGTGTGGCAGACTGTCCGCCTGTTTCGGCAATATGGAACAAGAGTTCCCGTCGATGTGTATCGCCCAAAGCCCGAAACACTGACTCGACATTGGGTTGTGATGGGGAAGCGCGTTGAGTGGGATTCATAGGCTGACCTTTGTGCAACTATTCGGTTGCATATAGCCTATCATAGATTGAAAATTAACGCAACTATTTGGTTGCACATTATATAACCATCGCAATCTAAGGGTTATACGCGGCTAATCCGAGCGAGAACGAGTATCTGATCATCACACCCGACTATTTCAAAAACGTTTGGAAAATATGAATCGGTGTTTCCTGTGGCACGGTATTAATCCATTAGATGATATTATCGTGAGGTTGTGCCTTTCAGCAACGTATCAACAGCGTTTGTGATTTGTTGCATCGCCTGTTGCTGTCGATATTATGCACGCCCTGAAACAATGATTCCGAGTGTTCCGTTTTGGTGGGTAAGTACAACACACTATTGCGATTTGGTTTGAAAAATGACCCTTAAGGTTGGTTTTTCCTAACCAAAAATCTTATGATTATCCCAATATTCTACGATTTTATCCCAAAAAAGGTTACAATCCTGCAATATCATTGAACCTTTATGACCCAAACAAACCTAATTCTAACGAAATTTAACCCAAATCTAACCTGTGAAATTTTGGGATAAAATGAATCGAAGGTTAATATATCCCAAGCGACTCCCCGATATATCCCAATATCCCAAATTTTTCACGATTCTGTAATAGGCTTACACATATAGTACCTGTTCAAAACTTTGAACAGTAGAACGTTTGTCTGTTCAAAACCCTGTTCAAAACTTTGCAACAATCGGTAATACTGTTCAAAACTTTGCAATGGTTAGTAATACTGTTCAAAACTTTTGTTGTAATTGTCGGTAATTGTTCAAAACTCCCCGACTTTTGAACAGGCACCTGTTCAAAACTTTTATCCCAATTATCCCACATTTAACAATTCGCTTGGGTTAAATATGTGATATAAGGGGTCAAGATGGACACGGGTTGTGATATAAATCCCAAATTACAATTCGCATTACAAAGTTTTGAACAGTTTGAACAGCCCTACTACGACTACGGCTATTAAAAATAAGAAGAATCTCAGAGAGATTTGTTTTTCTTTGCAACCACAGGTTGTGATATGCAATACAATTAAGGACGTGTTACAATTAATTCGTTGTGTTGACCCTAAAAGCTGAAACAAACCAATGAGACCTGAATACGAAAACCGAATCCAAGAACTTGAGAAAAAAGTCGAGAACTTAACGCACCTATTAGACATCAGTGCATCGCTCAATTCCCGTATGCAATTGAACCCTCTGCTGAAGCATATTATGGACGTGGCAGTAGATATTACAGACAGCGAAGCGGCATCGGTATTGTTGTGGAATCAACGCACTCAGCAATTGTTTTTCGCCGCGTCCACCAGCGAAAGTGCCGATAAACTCATTGGCATGCCTGTCCCGATGGATAGCATTGCTGGCAGTGTCTTCCGTACCAAACGCATCGTACAAGTAGATAATGCCCGGAACGACCCCCGCCATTATGATCGTGTGGATGAGGATGTCGATTTTGTCACGCGCTCCTTACTCACTGTGCCGATGACCTACAAGGACAATATCATCGGTGTTGTGCAAGCTCTCAATAAAAAAGAACTGCCTTGGACACAAGATGACCGCAGTCATCTACAGATACTGGCATCGCAAGCGGCGGTGGCGATTGAAGGCGCACAGCTGGTCATGGAATTGAAACGAGTGAATGAAGATTTGCTCGAAGCGGATAAATTGAAGAATGACTTCATTGCAATTGCCTCGCATGAACTCCGCACCCCTCTTGGCGTGATTATGGGCTACGCGAGTTTTCTACAAGAAGAAACCACTGAAGAAGCGCAAGACCATGCGTCGAAGGTAATGGACAGTGCGCTTAAGCTCCGTCAGATTATCGAAGATATGGTCAACCTGCGCTATCTAAAAACGAACCAGATGGATATGGAACGTCAAGAGATGCGCGTCAGTGAGCTGTTCGAGACCATTGAGCGCGACACCTTGACCCTCATTGATGCCACACAACATACATTAGAAATCCAACCCAGTGAAAAAGATGTGCATGTCAATGTCGACCCAACCCGACTGGGCATGGCGATTACCAATTTGGTCAACAATGCTCTGAGTTTCACTGAAAAAGGCGGAACCATTACTCTGAAGGCGGACATTCATGATGATCGTGAAGTCTGGATTAGTGTGGTTGATGAGGGCTTGGGCATAGAGAAAGAGCAACTCGACAAGATTTTTAAGGAATTCTACCAAGTCGAAGATCATATGATTCGGCATCACGAAGGCTTGGGCATTGGTCTGAGTATCACGCGCGCCATTGTTGACGCACATGGTGGGCGAATCTGGGCAGAAAGTGAAGGCTTGGGCAAGGGGGCGACATTCATCTTTTCCTTGCCAGTTATGAAATAACTGAATCCATTTTATTGAATGCTAACATAGGGAGAAAACAATGGGCGTTTCGTTTAAATGGCTTGGACACTCAACGTTTTGGCTGAATATCGACGGGCATGATGTCATCATCGACCCCTTCTTATCGGGGAATGCGCTTGCGCCTATCAGTGCCGAAGATGTCAAAGCTGAAGTGATATTGCTGAGTCATGCACATGGCGACCACATTGCCGATGCGCTGGATATTGCCCAAAGAACTGGCGCAACAATTGTTTGCAACAACGAGATGGGCAATTGGTATCGTGCTAAAGGTCATGAAAATCTGTTTCAAGGGAATCCCGGTGGCTCATTCAACAACGAATTTATGAGTGCTAAATGGACGGTCGCGCATCATAGTTCCTCTTTCCCTGATGGAACCTATGGTGGTGAAGCCAATGGCTTTGTGATTACCGCGAGTGGGAAGAAAATTTACTTTGCAGGGGATACCTCCCTCTTTGGGGATATGGCACTGATTGGCGAAGTTGGCTTGGATGTCGCTATGTTGCCGATTGGTGATGTGTTTACAATGGGCGTGGAAGATTCGATACGGGCGACAAAGTTGTTGAATCCCAAGTATGTCGTGCCGATGCATTACAACACCTTCCCGCCGATTGAACAGAATGTCGCCGAATGGGCGGAGATGGTCAATCGGGATACCGGCGCACAACCCATCGTGCTTGATCCGGGTGGGGAATATACCTTATAGCAAACAGTCATTAGGAAAGGGCGATTCGCGAATCGCCCCTACAATTTATATAAATCCATCATCACATCAACCTGCTTCTCTAAAGAGAATTGGGACTGGACTCGCTTGTAGCCCGCTTGTCCCATTTGCTTGGCGAGTTCGTCATTCGTCAATAGACGAGTCAATCGGCCAACAAATGTTGCTGTATCTAGCGGGTCAATGATATACCCCGTTTCACCATCAACAACCGCTTCCGATGAACCCCCATAACAAGTGGCTATCACAGGCTTACCACTTGCCATCGCTTCGAGATTGACAGTTGGAAAGGGGTCAAGATAAATCGACGGCACAACCACCACATCAGCCACCTGATAAGCACTAACCAGTTCATCGCCCTGTAACCACCCCCCTGACAAAATATGTTGGTCTTGCAAATGCCCGAATTCAGGAGGAATCTGCGCCTCAATGGGCTGTGCAGACAAAACAAGCAACAATGCTTCCGGAATCGCCTCTTTCAGCCTATTTAAGGCACGTAAGACAGGCAATACACCCTTCGCAGAGGTCAAACGTCCTGCGAACAAGATAACCTTGCGATTCGCCAGATTCCAGCGGTCTCGCAGTTGATTGACAATCTTCAGCTTGGCTTGAAATCGAGACACATCAATCCCATTATGAACAACTTCAAAAGTGGGCAATCCATTCGTTTCGAGTGCCGTTTTGAGTCCATGACTGACAGCCGTGCGATGTGCCGTGTGATGCATGAGGATATGTCGAATCCAGCGGTTGCGAAGGGGATTAAAGCGAAAACGCATTTGTTTGAGATTATGCAAGCCAGGGAGTTGAAACGGCGGTTGAATGGTATGCATCAACTTGGCATAAGCAATCGGCATGACATCATGTGAACTAAAGACGGTTTGTACTCCCATCCGATACGCTACTGACAATGCCGAATACGACAGATGCGCGTGGACGTTGTGTGCATTGACAACATCCGGCTGAATACGCTCGTAGAGTTGCTTGAGTTTGCCGAGCGTCTGCGGATTATAGAGCGAAACATACGCTCGAAATCGCTCCGGATACTGGCTATGAATATGATAGGTTTGGATACCCTCGCGGACATCCTCAAAATCAGCTTTGTCCGTTGAAGCAATGACCTGTACCTCATGTCCCGCAGACTGCAAACCCTTCGCCAGATTCCACGCGATGACTTCGGCTCCCCCTTTATTCTCCGGCGGGATGCGGTCACTGAGAATCAGGATTTTCATGAGGACACACTCTGGATGAGTTGCAAGATGCGCTCTGCACGGGTCGCCCATGTGTAGTCTCGCATGACCAGCTCATAGCCGTTTTTCCCAAGCTGTTCACGTAGCTTATCATTCCCCTGCAAATGACGAATCGATTCTGCCAACGCCTCCACATCCGACGGTGGGACAATCCACGCCGTTTCTCCATGTGTGACCACATCCACCACAGCAGGTAAGTCAGAAGCAATCAAGGCGCGACCTGATGCGAGATATTCAAATAATTTCAACGCGGACGTGTAATAAGCATAATGTTCCAGCCATGGGCGGGGCATCACACAGACATCAAAGGCGCGCAGATAAATGGGAATGACTTTCGGCGAGACTTGTCCGACTTTGATAAAACGGTCTTTGTCTTCGCCCGATTGTACCCACGCTAGATAGTGCGCTGTGGCAGTCTCATCTGGACCGCCAACAATGGCAAGTGTGACACCTTCCACTTGTTTGATAGCAGAGATAAGTGTCCCGATACCTTTGTCCATCCCCATCGTGTGCAAGCGTCCCACATAGCCGACGATAAACGCCTCTTGTGACCAGCCGAGTTGTTCGCGCGCTTCTGTTTTCGATGGCAAATCTGCAAATCGCTCCGCACGAATGCCATCATGCGCGACGATGGTATGCGCTGGGTCAGCACCATAGGCAATCAAGTTTTCACGGAGTTTGGGCGTAATCGCAATCACACTGCCCACACGACGCACAACTTGCGATTGTAACCATGCCCCACGTCCTATTTGGCTATAAGCATGGGCTTCATATGCCAGTTGATGCTTAGGCTTGAACCCACTCAAGACGGACAAGGTGGATGCATCCCGACTGAAATACACATCGGCACGGCTGAACAAGGTTCGGATGATGACACTCAGTAGGAAGGTAGCCAACATCACAAAAAACAACGGACGACTCAGATGTTTACTTAAGCGGTCTAAGGGCATCAAATCGAGTGTCGGTAGATGACGGATTCTAAAGTTCTCACGGATTCCATAATGCTCAAAGACATCATCGACAGCGCGTAAGTCAGCCGTTTGCCAGCGACGTGCCACCCACAACTCCACTGTATAGCCCGCATCGGCAAAGGCTTCGCAATTCTGGACGATTTGCAGTCCATGTGCCTTTTCCGTCGGCAGGCGAATGGGCATGATGTAGCACAGCTTGGGCATATGACTCTCTGACTTGGCTGATAACTCTGCTATTGAACCACACAATCGCGGAGGTTTGTAGAACGATAGATAACACCATAAGCATCAATTCCGTAAGGGCATACAGCTGGTCGCCACTACAATGTCCCGCGTTATAATAAGCGGAAATGCAATCAATAACTCATTTGGACACTCGATGCCCAAAACCAAAACCCGCAGAAAACAAAAGAAACCCCGTATTCGTCCCTTAGCTTTGTGTATCTTTCGTCAAGAAGAACACATTCTCGTCTTTCGAGGCTATGATCCCAAAAAAGGCGAAACTTTCTATCGTCCACTCGGCGGCGGCATTGACTTCGGCGAGACCGCACTTGAGGCAGTCAAACGCGAAATTGACGAAGAGTTGAACCAGCCGATATACAATGTGAAGCATCTAGCAACCGTAGAGAACATCTTCACCTACGATGGCAAGCCGGGACATGAGATTGTCTTCCTGTTTGAGGCAGATTTTGAAGATGAAGGTATGTACGATTTGTCTTATGAATACGAGGCACTTGAAGGCAAGGACCGAATCCCAGTCGTTTGGCAATCGCTCGACTTCTTCCGTGCTGGTAAGGCTCCCCTCTATCCCGATGCGCTCTTGGATTTGCTGACATGACGGTACGATTGCTCCCCTTTGCAAATGATAATTACCTCCTCGACCAAGCCGTGAGAGTCTACACGACCATCTGGCGACACCGCGAGTATCACAGCAGTTTGGGCTTTTTCACGAAGTATGCGCGCATTGAAGGCTTTGTCGGATTAGTTGCCTTGACTGAGCGAAATAAGGTTGTCGGAATCGGCTTCGGCACGAAATCGGAAACCGGGCAATGGTGGCATGATAAGGTCGCCCAACAAATCGGGATGAACCATCCAGCACTGCAAGATGCGTGGGTGCTGATTGAATTGGGTGTACTCGAAACCTATCGTGACCAGCAAATCGGCACGTGTCTGCTCAAGTCACTCATGACGCAACAAACCTATGCCAACACACTCTTATCCACACTCGTGAGCAATGTCGATGCTCAACGCTTCTATGAGCGTCACGGCTGGACCGTCCTACATCCGGGCTTTGCCTTTGTCAGTGGCGATCCCAAATTCATGATTATGCATCGCACCCTTACGACATAGCGATTAATCACTATTTTTAACCGACCCAACTTTGTATTACAATTGAGTGAAAGTCATCATTTAGGAGTAAGTAATTATGCCACGTTGGGAATATGTCACTATTAATGTTGTGAATTCGTATGGGATGCAATACCGCGCCAATGGCGAAAAACAACACCAATGGAAAGACAAACAAATCTTTGAGGTCTTCAAAGACTTAGGCAAATCGGGTTATGAACTGACTGTCTTTGATGGCGAAAATTACATCTTCAAACGTCAGATGCTCAACAAAACCACCAGCAATCTTGGCAAATCATCCGAAACGACTACACCGAGCTAACATCCGTCTCATAAGCATTGGCGGCATAATCACGCGCCGTCCCACTCACCGGAGCCTGTTGCACACCCCGTTCTGTCGCGGTGGCTTTGTCTGCCTTGAGTTTCTCTTGCAACTGCTTCACATCACGATCATTCGCATCGAACTTGAGCGCATCATCCAGCAACAACTGCGTAATATCCAGTAGGCGTGAACTCCGCATCATCAAGCGCACCAAATCCACAATCGCGCTGACGATTTCGTTGCGGTTGCCACTTTCATACGCGAGATGCAAGGCTTGGCGATGGCGAGTCAAGGCTTCGGGTAAATATTTGGGGTCATTCGCATTGACGAGTGCCTGTGCCAAATTACTGATTTGCAACGCTTCTTCCGATTTATCTTCGACCTCTTGGGCGATATAAACAGCCGACTTATAGAAGTTCATCGCTTCTGCCCAGCGTTCCAGTTCCGCATTCGCTGAGCCAAGACCACCCAGTACGCGACCTTCATAATCCCGCTTCTTTTGCTCACGGAAGAGGGGCAAGGCTTGGTCCCACGTTTGGAGAGCTTGCTCAGCCGAACCATCGTCTAAAAAGGCATAACCGAGTTTATAAAGAATGAGGGCTTCATTTTGCTTATCCGCTTGCAGGCGGGCAATCTCAAGGGCTTGCGAGAACGCGGTAATACTCTGTGCCGTCTCGCCCAAATCTTGACGTGCATCGCCCAGTGTTTTCAGTAGATGCATCCGCGTATCTTGGTCGCTCAATTCTTCAGCCAGTGTGACTCCGCGTGTGGCGTGCATGACAGCCGCTTGGGAATTGTCCGTGCGGGTCAATAAACCAGAGAGCATATCGAGCGTGCCAAGGATTCCATCTTTGTCTTCCATCTCTTCATACAGCGAGAGGACTTCATTGAAGCTCGTGATGGCTTCTTGTTCGCGCTCTTCAATGATTTGTACTTTGCCAATGGCGCGCATGATATGAATCTGGCGGGTTTTATCGCCTTGTTCTTTGGCACCTGCGAGGGCTTCTTTCAACTGCTCAACGGTTATGCCTTGTAACTTCGCGGTTTCTGTGGGGATTTTGAAATCTTCTGGACGCGGAACAGGCGCGGCATCATCATCCACCAATTCCCAAATGTCCGCATCGAGTTCTTCATCCTCATCATCGTCGATACCAATCAGCGCATCGAAATCTTCCTCATCCGCCTCCAAGGCTTGTTCAAGGACGGCATCCACATCTTCTTCCTCTTCACCATACGCCGGGAACGCCGATGTCGAGCCAGAAGCATACCCGCGTAATTGCAGGAGTTCGTAGACAAATCCGCGTGAATTAACGAAATCACCCGCTTGGGTCAATGCAACCACCAGATCATTCGCCGACTCACGGTCTCCGTTTTCAGATGCATGTTTGGCGGTAGCGAGGAAGGTGGACATCTCGATAGCCAATTGAGTGTGCGCGATGTCGCTGTCTTTGCTGTATTTTTGCGCGAACTGCAAGACGGCTTCCCGCATTTTTTCTTGCAAACCATCTAAGCGATTCGAGCCTTTGAGCCAGATTTGTAAGAACTCATAGGTATCCGGATGGACACGATAATACGGTTGTCCAGCACGTTGGAACTTCTCCACCAAGAGCAATTGCGATAGCACCGTCATCGCTTGATTGATGCTCTCAATCGGTGCATTGCTAACCATGCTCAACAACTCAGCAGAGGCTTCCCCTGTGAAGGTCGCGCCCATCATCAACAACAAACCCTGCAACGCCGCATTCAGTGACCGATAGCTGGCTGTCAACGCCGCCAAGGGACCACTATCCTGCAAGGTATCCGCCACTTGTTGCAAGGTTTTATAGTAGGCATCGGGTGACTGCTTGTTTGCTACCATCGCCCGTGCCGCCACCACCATCGGGTAGGGTTCATATTCGAGCAACTTGGCGATTCCATAAATGTCGATGTCGTTATCGTGATGATCGATGCCTGCTTTCTGCTTGAAGAGTGTCACCGCATCCGCTTCATCAAGTTTGTCCAGATTAATTGTCGCCCAGCCACCTTCGATGGCTTCTATATGAGTCATCATCACGGGCAACTTGTCCGCACATTTGCTGATGAATTGGTCAGCCACTTTGGGGTTGATGTTGCCGTCTAGCACAATAAAGGGCTTATGCGTCATCAAGGCACTTGCTACTGCACCCACCATCGACAGGGGATTCTCGCTCGTGATGACATCCTTCAATTCATAGGCGCGCCCAACCCGCACCAGCAACTCTGCCAGTGGGGGATTATCCACATCCAACCAGAGCGTCCCGCCCGGTTGTTGGGTATAGGCACTACCCAAAGCCGCCGCGAGGGTCGTCTTGCCGATACCATCCTGACCACAGACCAGTACCGGGACTTCTTCTTTGACATAGTTATACAGTTCTTTTAGCACCTCATCCCGTCCCACCGGACGACCCGGATGCATCAACGGGAGTTGTTGTATATCTTTAACAGGTGCTTCAACGGGGCGATAATCAGCCATAACATTCCCCAATGGGTTGTTTGCTAAACAAGTCTAAATCTATAAAGCGGAGTATAACACTGACCCGCAATTTCAGGCAATTATGCTGTCTTAATGTTTCGTTTGTATCTGAGGTTTACCACAGGCTTTGAGGTATACCTCTATATTCTGTGTATAATGTTGATGTCAGGCATCATCCACCAATTAGGAGCCGTTCCGATGGCAGGCCTCCCGCGTTATCGTTCCGACATCGCCGATACCTTTGCTCGCGCAGAAATCACGCGCCTCCTTCAGACCTATGCTCGTCGGTTCTAGCCGTGGGTCTATCTGATTACGGAAGGTGGAGATATAGCAAGAAATGCAAAGCATCAGTTTTCGTCAACCTTTAGAGTCTGACTTATCTAAGCACTTAATCTGCTTTGATAAGTAAAGTTCAATGTAAACACGACGTTATCGTCGCAATATAAGGAGTCAAAAATGATACACTTTGAGCGAACCCTAGAGATCGATTCCACACCAGAGGCTATCTGGGCGGTTCTCGGTAACTTTATGCACATTGACGAGTTCGCACCCGAAATCGTATCCGTCGATGCACTCACAGATGGCGAAGACGGAATAGGTTCAAAACGTCGGAACCATTTTAAGAACGGCGGTTCTTTGGTCGAAGAGGTTATAGAGTGGGAGCCAAACCGGAGGTATCGTGTCCAGTTGTCAGACATGGCATCCATGCCACTCCATGAAGCCTATTCTGCCATGTCTGTTGAGCCGACAAGGAACAGACGGTCACTGGTTACATGGGATATGGATTATCGTGTAAAGTTCGGTCTCTTGGGCTGGTTGCTGGGTCAGACCATGATGAAAATGATGATGGGTAAAATCATCGACGGCAATCTGCAGGGACTCGCCGACAAGGTTGAGTCGAACCGGACGGCAACTGCCCTAGCGACCTAAAATTCTAGGAGAACATGAAAGCAACTTTAGCGAGTGCGGGTCAAATAATTGAGATGAAGCAACAAGGGTCTGCACTCTGCTAGATTTTACTCATCTTCGGCTGGTCTATCAATTACACAATAAATGAGGACAAATGGAAACGATCTTCAAAAGCATCGCCTACATTGAACAAAATATGTATGAATCCATCACCATTCATGACATTGCGCAGGAAGCGCAGTATTCGACCTATCATTTTTGTCGAATGTTCCGAGCATTGGTTGGCGATTCTCCTAAAGAGTATCTGCGAAAAAGAAGGCTGACGATTGCGGCAGAACGTTTGGCGAAAGAAGAAACTTCAATTTTAGATATTGCGCTGGATTGTCAATTTAGCTCTCATGCGACTTTTACTCGCGCCTTCAAACAATTCTTTAAGGTGACTCCAGAGCAGTATCGCGCAAAAGCTGACCCTTTTAGACTCATCTACAAAGATCAATTTAGCCCACATATGTTGCATCACCTTCAAAATCGTCTCGTCATGGAACCTGAAATCGTCACTCGCTCCGAAATGAAGGTAGTCGGCATCGCTCATCGATATCAGGAAGACGATTTGGACATTGGAACGTTGTGGTCAGCCTTTCAGCATCATGTCAACAAGATTCCGAATCGTGTTGGCACGGATGCTTTTGGAATTTACGAAGAGTATGATGAAAGCAACGACACGATTGGGTTTAGCTACATTTGCTCAGTTGAGGTGTCTACTTTTGATAATGTGCCAGAAGACATGATTACCCGAATCATTCCAGAGCAAATGTATGCGGTGTTTCGGCATGATGGTGAGTTATCGTTTTTGCCTGAAACCTTAAAGTATATTTGGGGAAGTTGGCTTCCCAAATCAAACTATGAATATGTCGAAAAACCGGACTTTGAACTATATGCCCCCGGACTTCTGGACGAAGACCCTGACCATATCATTTTCTTGTATATTCCCGTTGCTCCAAAATCATAATCCTTCGGAAGGTTTCAATATCCGTCATTTTGCTGGCTTCATCTGCTAGGCGATCCGTTCATGGCTTTTTTTGTTTTGAAATTTGAGGATTTTCAGCGTGAGAGAGGCAAAAGATTTGTTGTTTCAGTTAACTATTTTTAGCGCAAAGTAGGATTGAACCAAAGCACTTTTTAAATGTAGGACAGATGATATTCATTCTCAATCATGATATCATGAACCCTTCCCCACTCCTGAATATAGTCAAGTGGCGACTCTAATAATTGGAGTTATACTAAGTCCAATGCTCAGAGCAGATTATGATAATCAAATAGGAGATCAATAATGAGACCTACACGCATTCTATATTTACTTATCATTTTGCTTGTTTGTATGACGAGCATTTATGCTCAAGAATCGATCACGGTAGAAATCTATTTCCCAATTGCGGTAGATAGCCCAATCAGCGAAATTCTGGATGGATATGCAGAAGCCTATATGGAAGCCAATGACAACGTTGAGATTGTCTGGTCGTTTGAAGGTGGCTACGGCGATGTCAAAAACCGCCTCTTAACCGTTGCAGAAGGTGGTGGAGATTTACCTGCTCTAGCAATTATGTTAGCAACTGATATCTATGACTTAAAGAACGCAGAAGTCATTCAATCATGGGACACATTTGTATCTGAGGAATATTTAGGGGACTTTATCCCGGCATGGATGACAAACAGTTACTATGACTCCGATGGTGATGGAACAGGTGAACTGTATGGATTGCCTTTCCAACGATC